>JBKJRG010000790.1:0-6799 GCA_046594805.1 Opitutaceae bacterium
TCCCTGGTGCACCAAGGGGACAATGCGGAGGCGTCGCAGCTTTACCGGCAGGCCGCCGGCATTTTCAGTGGACGCTGGCGGGACATTGCGTCGATGCGACGCCAGGCCCGCGAAGTCCTGCGCTTCGTCAAGGAGCGCCCTCCGGTGGCGAGTCGCAGCTACGATCTGAATGCCATCCGCCGCCGGGCGCGAGGCTGGCTGGGGCGCGCGGAGCCGGGGGAGGAGTGGCTGGATCAGTGCTTCGACTTTCCGTCCGTCGTGGTTTTTTCCGGACACATGATCGACCAGTCGGGTCGCACGCCGCCGCGTTTTCCGCCGGAACGCGAGGCGGCGGTGCGCGAGCAAATCCGCCTGCACCTGCTGCAGATCAAGGCGGGCGTCGGTTATTCCTCCGCCGCGTCGGGGGGCGACATTATATTCTGCGAGTGCCTGCTCGAGATGGAAGCCAAGGTCAATCTCGTGCTGCCGTGCTCGGTCGAGGCCTTCAAGCGCCAGAGCGTGGCCTTCGCTGGGCCGGAGTGGGAGCGGAGGTTTCATCACGTGCTGGCGAACTGCAACTCGTGTACCGCTGCGAACCCGACCGGCAACGCCGTCGCCGCGCCGCAGGCCGCGACTCCCACTGGACTCGTCTATGCCAACCGAATCGCGACCGGCCTGGCGGTGCTTCAGGCGCGTGCCCTCGATCTGGAATTGCAGGCGGTGGCGCTGTGGGACGGCGGGCCTGCCGATCAGCCTGGTGGAACCGCCAGCGTGGTCGAGGACTGGGAACGGCAAAATATCCGGCCGCATATCATTCGACCGGATGGAGGAATGGGCGCCCCCGACAGCGTGCGGCCCGCGGTGACCGCACCCGCCGCCGAAGAGACACTGCCGGCTCCGGGGGGAGCGCCGCTCGTGCAGCAGGAAATCAAGGCAATGCTCTACGCCCAGGTGATCAACTTCGCCCAGATTGCCGAGAGCCAGATGCCGGCGTTCGTCGAGCATTTCAAAGGCGCGCTCGCGCGGGTGATGGCGGAGCAGGGCGTGCGGCCGATCGTCGCGGAGAGCTCCGGCGGGGTGAACTTTTTCGTGTACGATGACTGTGAGGCCGCCGGACGGTTCGCGCTCACCGTCCGGGATCGAATTGTGCACACGTCCTGGGTGGAGCACGGGTTGCCGGCCTCGCTCGGAATCCGGATTCTGCTGCATGCCGGCCCGGTGTTCACCTTCATCGATCCGACCCTGCAGCGACTGACCTGCGCCGGTGCGCATGTGAACCGGGCGGCCCGGATTGAGGCGGTGGCGCCGCGCAACCAGGTCTACGTGACCCAGGAATTCGCCGCACTGTGCGGCGCGGAGGGCGTCTCCGCGTTCAGCTTCGAGTACCTTGGTTTTCTGCGGACGACCATGATGTTCGAGGATGCCGCGCTCTATCGGCTGGATCGCGGACCGGACAGTTCGGCTTCGACCCCCAAACCCTTCGGGTAGACGACCGCTCGCTCACGCTCGCAGCTACATTCAGCCGGCTAACCTTCGAACAACCGCATCACGGCCGCGGTGTCGGCGAGATTTTCGAGCGCTGCCGTGGGTCCGTGTGGGCGGAGCTGATCCAGCGTGCAACCGCCCGTGCCCACCGCGAGCGTGCGGGCGCCGATCGCTTTGCCGCACTCGATGTCGTGCGGCGTATCGCCAATCACCCAGATGCGATCGGCGGGGAAGGCCACTCCGTGCCGCTCGAGCGCCCGGCGCACCGCGTGCGGCCCGAGTTCGTTGCGATGCTCGCTGTCATCGCCGAAAGCGCCGAACGCGAAATTCTCCCACAGCCCGTGGTGCGCGAGCTTCAACTGGGCGCCGCGCCGACGGTTCCCGGTGAGCAGTCCTTGCGCCATGCTGCCGTGGGCAGCGGCGGCGTGGAGGATTTCGCGGACGCCCGGCAGGACGCGCGCGTGGGGGTTGGCCAGCTCGCCGGGAAGCGCGCTGACGTAGCCGTCGAAATACCGCTCGAGGTTTTCATCGGTGAGCGGGAGATCGAATTTGCGAAAAATCTCCCGGATGATCCAGCGGTCGGTTCTCCCGCCGAAATTGATGTCGTCCAGCGATCCGTCCAGCCCGAAGACATTACGCAACGCCACCTGCAACGCACGCATGCCCGCACCGCCGGAGGCGATGAGTGTGCCGTCGATGTCCCACAGGAGGAGTGTTTTCAAAAGGGTCGGGGAGACGGTGGAGAATGGGGGCGGGGTGGGGATGGGGCGCCCTCGCCCCGTCTGTATTTCGGCCGTTCGACCGGCACACTTTTTCCGAAGCTCTTCTCGAAGCATGCGTCTCTCCATCAGCCGTACGACCGGGGCGAGGGCGCCCTGGCCCCACTCCAGTCCACGTAAACCCTATTGGGCGGGCTGCGAGCGTATTGCCAAAGAGCCCCAATCCTACCGCCCGCGAATCGGATCCGCGGGCCGCGCCGGCCGCACGAAGGGCTTCGCCTTGAGCAGCTTCATCACTTCCTCGACGGCGCGCTCGAGCTGGGGATCCCGGCCGGCGATGACTTCGGCGGGAGTCATTTCCACCTCGATGTCAGGCGGGACACCGACGTTTTCAATTTCCCATTTTCCGTCCGGGCTGAAGATCCCGAAACTCGGCGCCGTGACGGTGCCGCCGTCCATCAGCACCGGATAACTGGAGATGCCGACGAGGCCGCCCCACGTGGTCTTGCCTACAATCGGGCCGAGGTTGCGCCGCCGGAAAAATGCCGGCAGCGCGTCGCCGCCCGAGCCGGCATACTCATTGGTGATCATCACCGTCGGCCCGAAGATCGCCGAGGTGGGGCTGGAGTAGGTCGCGCCTTCCCGCGTCGCCCAATAGCTCAGGAGCGGCCGCGAGAGCGCATCGATGATGTAATCGGCCACCTTGCCCCCGGCGTTGAAGCGCTCGTCGATCACGAGCGCGGAGCGGTCGAGCTGCGCGAAATAATAGCGATTGAACGCCGCAAAGCCCGCTTCGGCGGTGTCGGGCAGGTAAACGTAGGCGACCTGGCCGCCCGAAAGCTCGCGCACTTTTTCCACGTTCGCTTCCACCCAGGCGCGATTGCGCAGGCCCGCCTCCGAGGCGACCGGCACCACCGTCACCTGGCGCGCACCGGCGCGATCCGGGCGATTGTTCACGAGCAACACGGTCTGCTTGCCGGCGGTGTTGAGGAATGGCTGGTGGAAATCATCCGCGGTCCGGACGGCCTGGCCGTTGACGGCGAGGACGTAATCTCCCACCGCGATGTTGATCCCGGGCTCGGTGAGCGGGGCGCGCAACTCGGGATTCCAGTTCAGCCCGCTGAAGATGCGGGTGATCTTGTAGTAATCGCCCTCGACCGCGACATCCGCGCCGAGCAGGCCGACGTTGAATTTGCTTTCGTCGTTCATGTCGCCGCCGCGCACGTAATTGTGGCCGATGACCATCTCGCCCATCATCTCGCCGATGACGTAGTTGAGATCCGCCCGGTGGCCGACATGGGCGAGCCAGGGCTCGTAGCGTTGGCGGATCGCCCGCCAGTCCGCGCCGTGGAGGTTGGCGACATAGAAGTAATCCCGCTCGATGCGCCAGAACTCGCGCCACATCTCGGCCCATTCCGCACGGGGATCGACGCGCACATCGATGTTCTTGAAGTCGAGCGCGCCGTCGCCGGTCTTCGGCTTGCCCTTGGTTTCGACGATGCCAAAGGCTTCCGGCCCGCTTTGGTAGAGCAGGTGCTCGCCGTTCATGCTGACCTCATAGCTGCGGATCCCGGTGAGAAACTCGGTGGACTTGCGCTCCTTGTGATCGAAACGCTGCAGCGTGCCTTCGCGCGCCGCCTTGCCCGGGTTGTTCAGGACGTAGAACAGCTTGCCGTCCGCCGCTGCTTCCAGGTCGTCCACGGCGCCTTCGGGAACCGGCAGCGCAATGATCCGCTGTCCGATGCCCTCGAGATCCACCACGACTTTCGGCAGCGGTTTTTTCTTCGCGGGTTTCGCCGCGTCTGCCGGCTTGTCGCTGTCCGGCTTCGGGTCGTCGGCCTCGGCGTCCTTCTCCGTGGCTTTGTCGCCCGCTTTGTCGGCCGGCTTGGCTTCACCGGATTTTTTATCGTCGGCCCTTTTCTCCTCCGGCGATTTTTCCTCGTCGCTCTCCGGCGCGAAGGGGGAGGGCGCTTTTTTGTCGAGCACGACCAGGTAAAGGTGGCGGCGGACGGTGCGCTCATACGCCTGCATGTGCAGCGGGTTGATCGTCAGCCCCACGTTGGTGCTGGCGGCGAAGTACAGGTACTTCCCGTCGAGGCTCCACGCCACCGAGGCGGTGTCGCTCATGCCATCGGTGATTTGATGGCTCTTGCCGGTGGCGACCTCGTGCACGAACACCGCGCGCAGGTGATTCTGCAGCGTGCGGGCGTACGCCAGCCACTTGCCGTCGGGAGACCAGACGTGATCGAAATTGTGGCGCGGCGGGCCATAGGGCTCTGTGTCGACGAGGACGGACTGCTTCGTCGCGAGATCGAAATAATGGTAACTCAGCCGCTTGTCGGCGTACGAAATCCGGCCGCCCTCCGGGGACCACGCGGGTGAATGATAGTAGCTCGGCGTTTCCCCGAGGGAATGGAACTCCACTGGCTCCATCCCGTTCTGGCTGCCGAGGGCGAGTTGGTACTCGCCGGAAACGTCCGAAAACCAGGCAACGCGCTTTCCGTCCGGCGACCAGATCGGCGCCCGCTCGTGCGCGCCGCTGGTTTGGGTGAGGTTGCGGGCGTCACCTTTCTTGGCCGGTACGGTGATGATGTCGCCGCGCGCCTCGAAGACCGCCCGCGCGCCGGTCGGCGAGATCGATGGCCCGCGCAGATATTTCTGCGCCTTGACGAAGCGCGGACGCGTGGCCGCGAGATCCGCGGCGACCTGGATGGAAAGCGTCCGGTCGCGCTTGTCCTTGACCGACATCACGTGGACGCGGCCCCCTTGCTCGAAGACCAAGGTGTCGCCCCGACCATGCAGCGATTTCACGTCGAAGTCGCTGTAGCGCGTGAGCTGGGTGGGCTGCTTGGTGCGCGTGTCGTAGGCGAGGATGTTCATCGCCCCGTCGCGGTCGGAGAGAAAATAGACGACTTCGCCGAGCCAGACCGGCTCGGTGTCGTTGGAGTTCTCGACCGGAACTTTTTCGATCGCGGACGACTTCAGGTCAAAAAGCCAGATGTTGGAACGCTGGCCGCCGCGGTAGCGCTTCCAAGTGGCAAAGGCGTCGCGGATGGGGGTGTAGGCGATGCGGGCCCCGTTGGGGGAGAACGCGCCGCGTTCCGCCATCGGCATCGGCAGCGGCTCGGCAAAACCGCCGGTGGCTGAAACAGTAAAGAGCCGGCTGTACCGCACGGTCGACGACAGGCGCGACGAGGCGAACAGCACCCGCTTGCCGTCATTGGACCAGCCCCGGGCCGCACTGGACAGCGCGTGATACGTGAGCTGCCGCGGCTCACCGCCTTCGCCGGCCACCACGAAGAGTTGCGCGACGCCCCCCACGGAGCCGGAGTAGGCTAGCTGCGTGCCGTCGGGCGAGAAGAATGGGCCCGCGTCCACCTGGGCGTTGACCGTCAGCCGCCGCGCCTTGCCGCCGTCCAGGCCGGTCGTCCACACGTCTCCGGCGTAGGCGAAGGCGATCGTGTTTTGCGCGAGCGTAGGGCGGCGGAGCAGCAGCGTGTCGTCGGAGGCGGCCTGCGCCGTGACGATGAGCGCGAGAAAAAGGACGAAACGGGCAAGGCGGTGGGGGTGCGGGGGCATGGAGACTGGAAATGAAAATCCAACCGCGAGCTCTGGCCTGCCTCAAGGGCAAATCCGGAATCCGACTGCCCTGCTCCTCGGGCCCGAAACGCTCACGCGTTCCGCTACGAAGCTTTTCGTAGCGCAAGGCGTGAGCCTTTCGTCGCCGGCCTACAGCGCGTGCAGCGCGCTCTTGCTCACCGCCAGCGCCGCTTCCTTCACCGCCTCGGTCATCGTCGGATGCGCGTGAACGGTGCGCGCGAGATCCTCGGCGCTGCCGCCGTATTCCATGTGGGTCACGATCTCACTGATCAGCTCGCCGGCATTGTGGGCGAGGATTTGGGCGCCGAGGATTTTGTCCGTCTTCGCATCGGCGATGATCTTTACGAAGCCATCCGTGGCATTCGCGGAGATCGCGCGGCCGTTGGCGGCGAAATTGAATTTGCCGATGTTGACGGCGAGGCCCTTCGCCTTGGCGGCGTCTTCTCCCAAACCAACCGAAGCGACCTCCGGGCTCGTATAAACGATCGCTGGCATGAGGTCCCAGTTGATGTGGCCATGCTTGCCGGCGATCCACTCCGCGACGGCGACTCCGTCGTCCTCGGCCTTGTGCGCCAGCATCGGGCCGCGGACCACGTCGCCGATCGCCCAGACGCCGGGCAGATTGGTGCGGCAGTCGGCGTCGACGGTGACGAAGCCGCGCTCGTCCAGTTGCAGGCCGACCGCTTCGGCGTTCAGCCCCTGCGTCGTCGGCACACGACCGATCGACACGATGAGCCGGTCGAACACGGCGCGCTGGGACTTGGCTTCCGCATCCGTGTACTCGACCGTCACGTCCTTCTTCCCCTTCGTCACCTTGGTGATCGTGACGCCGGTCTGGATGTCGAGCCCGACATCCTTCGTGAAGATCTTCCGCGCTTCCTTCGCGATCTGCTCGTCGGCCGCCCCGAGGAACACCGGCAGCGCCTCGAGCACGGTGACGGCCGACCCCAGCCGCTTCCAGACGCTGCCCATCTCGAGGCCGATCACGCCGGCGCCAATGACGCCGAGCCGCGCGG
>JBKJRG010000801.1:0-3801 GCA_046594805.1 Opitutaceae bacterium
AAGAAGATGAACGTCACCCCGACCTTCGCCCCCGACGGCGAGGCGGCCATCGCCTCGGCGACCTCCGAGCATTTTGATTTGGTGCTCATGGACTGCCAGCTCCCCGGCATCGATGGCATGGAAGCCACGCGCCGGATCCGCCAGAAACTCGGCGACAAGCCATTGACCATCATTGCGCTGACCGCGAACGCCAGCACCCACGTGCGGGAAGCATGCCTGGCGGCGGGGATGAATGATTTTCTGAGCAAGCCCGTGCGGTTCGAGCTTTTGGCCGGCGTGCTCTCACGCCACCTCGAGTCGACCAACGGGGACAAAGAGCACGTCTGATCGGCGCGCAATTTTGGGTTTCGGACCCCCGCGCGTCTCGCGGCTCCGCTGTAGGCCAGCTCGCTGAGCTGGCGGTTCGAGACAGCCAGCGACCTGGCCTAAAGGAGGCCCTACGATGGGGACGGGGCGCCCTCGCCCCGTTTTAGTGATCACCGCGGCAGGGCGCCGCAACCCCACTTCGATCAAGACCTATACTTCGGGCACCAGCCACTCGACGCGCCCTGCCGCGCCCGGTGCCTGCTGCAGTAACTCCGCCAGAAAGCGGAGCGGCGGCGCAGCCTGCCGATCGAATTGCCACGGCGGATTAAGGATCACCAGGCCGCAGCCCTTCATTTTCAGCCCCGAGTTTTCCCCGGCGATGAGCAACTCGGCCACCAGCGTGGGCGGAGGTTTCAGATCGCGCAGCGCGGCAAAGAAATTCTCCAGCCGCGCACGCTCCGTCAACGGATACCACACCGCGAAAACGCCGCCCGGCAGCCGCCGCAATCCCTCGGCCAGCGCCGCCGTCAAGTGGGCAAATTCATCCTGCGCCTCAAAAGGGGGATCGATCAGCACGAGCGCGCGGCGCTCCGGCGGCGGCAGCAGCGCGCGGATTGCGACATATCCGTCCATTTCCTGCACCGCCACACCCGGCGCCCAGCCCAGCTCATTCCGCAAGGCCGCGCATTCCTCCGGCTGTTTCTCGCACAACACGAGTCGATCCTGCGATCGCGCTGCCATCTGCGCGATCCAGGGGGAACCGGGGTACACGCGCAGGTCTTCGCCCGGATGCAGCGATCGCCGATCGAATTCCGCCACCAGTCCGAGGTACGCGGCGATCGGTTCGGGCAAGTCCGTCCGGCCCCACAGCCGGCCGATCCCGTCTGGCCATTCCGGCGTGCGGGCCAGCGAATCGCCCGTTGCCGCCGCCGCCAAATCGTAACGACCGCGCCCCGCGTGGGTGTCGAGGTAGAGAAATCCTTTCTCCTTTCCCTGCAGCGCCCGCATCAACTGCAGGAGCAGCACGTGCTTCATCACGTCGGCAAAATTTCCCGCGTGAAAATGATGACGATAGTTCATCGCCGCTCTCCCCGCGTCGCGCACCCCCGCGGCGCTGCGCTCCTCACGTCGCCGGAATCTTGACCACGCACTTGCGCACCGCGACCCCGTCGGCGCGAATGCGCAGGGTCGGCATGTGCACGTCGGTCGGAAAGAAAATCGCGATCTGCCCGGGATAAACGCGCAGCAGCGACGATTCGGAGCTGTCCTCATACACGATGAGATCGCGATCCGCGTTGTACGGCTGGCGCTGGGTCATCCGCCCGATGTCCGCCACTTCCATCAGTTCCTCGCCGTCGAGCACGACCTGCACGTCGATGAATTTGCGGTGGGATTCGAAGAAGGCGTCCGCCCGCATTTTCGTCTCATAGGCCTGCTCGCTGACGAACGCACCGCCTCCCAAATCGACTTTCTCCGAGTCGCCGGAACCAATCGCGCGCACGCGGGCCTGGACCGGGGAACCGGCGCGGAGCAGTTCCTCAACGTAATTGAACGCCGTGGTAAAACCCGGAGTGCGGGGCGCTTGCGCCCGAACCGTCGAAAGGGAACCGAAGAGTGCCATTGCGGCCAATTCACTGACAAGAGCGCGCGGAGGCAAGCCGCGAAACGCGCGTAGCGACAGGCGCCCCGGCCTGGCGTGGCTGCGGCTTCCAGCCGCAGATCTCTGACTTGCGGCCGAGTGTCGCAGCCACAGCGCCATGACGCCAATGGCACATCAGACCCGGGGGTTCAGCAACTCCGGCCCCATGGGCGGTCGACGCGGCGGTGGCACGCCCGCCGGCCAGGCATGGGAGCGGGCACTCGCCGGCAAGTCGCTCTTCCCCCTTCGCGTCGTCAGCACCGACAAAGCGAGCAAGGAAACTTTTCGGATGGAAGCAACCAACGTTGAGAAGACCGCGCTGCCCGACAGCTTGTTCAGCGTCCCGGCCGGCTACGAGAAACTCGACATGGGCGGCATGATGAAGGGGACGATGCCAGGCGCCGGCCGCCCCGGCGGCAATTAGCGCGCCGCCGATGCGCTGAAAATTCCCGCCGCCAGCGTGGGATTTCCATCGATCACTTCGATTTTCGTCTGCTGGGCGAAACGGCCGTCGATCGACAGGGCAATGTCGTGCGGCAGGAGCACGCCTTCCACCGGGCGGAAATCATCGTAGCGGGTCACGACCTGCACGCGACGCCCGCCGGGACTGGTGCGTTGCTCAACGCGCAGCATGATCAGGTAGGTGTCGGGATCGAGGTACAGCGTGGAATTCTCCGTCAGGTTGCGCGTGACCAACACGCGCAGGAACGCCCGCCCCGCCACCTCGGTCTTGCCGACAAAATCAAACGCGAAGCCACGCGCCGGCCCCGCGACAAGCGGATCGTCGAACTCGGCGTCGGCGAGGAAAGTCTTTGCTGCTGCCTCGGCCATGGGGCGGGCGCGCGCGGGCGAAGCGCTGGAGTCGAATTCCCACGGCGGCTTCACCCCGTCGCTCCCCTGCATGAGCGTACGACCGCCAGCTCCGGTCTCCACCCGCACCAAGTTGGGTCGCGCCGCCATCAGCACGAACTTTACGGGCTTCCCGCTGGTGACCACCGTCCCCGTCGCCCGCAAGGCGCGCAGCGCCTCGATCCGCTGGCGCCCGCCGATGGCCTCGACATGAATCCGCGCAAGATCCGTCGCCCGGTCGGCGCGGGCCGGCCCGGTTCCGGCCGCCAGCACCCAGGCCAGGCCTAGATTTTGGAAAAAAGACCAACGGTTCATGCGGGGCGTGAGAGGCCTACTGCGCGCGCCGCCCGTCCGATGACAAGGCATTTTGTGAGGCGTTTCGCCATTGCGCCGCCGCGCTTCACGCATTCGCTGCCGTTCTCCGTGGCCAGCCCCCTGACCCGAATTTTCTCCGACCTCCACTATGGTGACCGCGCCAGCCGCGTGACCGCGCTCGCACAGTTGCGACCGCTGACCGACGGGATCGGCGCGTTGATCTTGAACGGCGACACCCTCGATACGCGTGCCGGGCCCAGGCCGGAGCATACTGCGGCGTGCCGCGACGAAGTGCTCGCCTTCGCGGCATCCAGTGCCCCGAGCGCGACGCTGCTCACCGGCAACCACGATCCCGATCTCTCCAGCGAGCATGCCATCGCGCTCGCCGGCGGCCAGGTCGTCGCCACCCACGGCGACATCGTGTTCGACGACATCGTGCCTTGGGGGCGCGATGCACCGGACATTCGCCCGAAAATCGTCGCGGCCTTTGCGAAATTGCCGCCGGATCAGCGCACGCGGCTCGAGCACCGCTTCGCGATCTGGCGCCAAATCGCCGCCTCCATCCCACAAAGGCACCAGTCCGAGCCGCATAGCTTGAAGTACGCGTTGCGGTTGGCGGCCGACACAGTGTGGCCACCGCTGCGCATCCTGCGTATCCTGCGCGCGTGGCGGGATTACCCAGTGCTCGTGGC
>JBKJRG010000057.1:0-9365 GCA_046594805.1 Opitutaceae bacterium
CGACCGAAGGGCGGACCCTCGCGCCCGGCGAGTGGCTGCTCGACATGCTCTATCGGTCGCGCCAAGCAGACCACTACGCGGTTTTCGAGGTGACGCACCCGGACGTTCTCGCGCTGCTGAATCTTTCCGCCGCGGACGGTGCCGGAAAAAAGCGTTTCGCGCTGCGGCAGTTTGCCGGGAAGCTCGGCGAGCTCGATCGTCAGGCAAGACTGGCCGACGGCACGGAGAGCGCGTTGCGCACGCCGTTTCAGCGCGCGATCGTGCAATTGCGGAATGGCGTGGCGCTCTATCAGCGTCTGCAAAACAGTCTCGTGGCGTCGGACAGTGACGATTTCCTCGATCAGCTCGCGAAGTTCGAACGCGTGTTGCCGGCGGGGGTCGCCGCGATGCGGACGCCGGCCGACGCATCGTCGCATGCAACGGTCGAAGCGAAACTGATCCTGGAAATGAGCCGCGTTTTCACGACGATGGATGCGTTCAGCTACTTCCGGCCGATTCCTCCCGCAGAGGGAAGCGACCCGGCTGGTTGGAAAACCATGGGCGCCGCCTGCAATGACAGTCTTGCGGGCGGAAAGCTCGACGCCGCAGCCGCAACGTTCGCCTCGATAGGCCGGGCCTGGCGCGACCGGCAACCGGACGCCTTCAACCCTGGTGTTCGCGGGCATCGCCAGCGGCTGGCGCGCACGCTGCCCGCGGTGGTGACGAAGAGCGATACCGAGGTGCGGTTCAATTCAGCGCAACCATTCTACACGAGCACGCTGCTCTACGTCGGGGCGTTTCTCTTCGCCGTGGTGTCGTGGCTCAAATGGCCGGACACGCTGCGGCGTTCGGCATTCGGCCTCGTCCTGGTCGCGTTCAGTCTGACGACGATCGGTATCGCGACTCGTATGTGGCTCGAAGCGCGTCCACCTGTGACCAATCTTTATTCCTCCGCGCTTTTTGTTGGATGGGGCGCCGTGGCGCTCTGCATTGGGTTGGAGTATTTCTTCAAAAATGCGATCGGGAGCGTGGCCGCGGGGCTCATCGGTTTCGCCACGCTGCTCATCGCTCACCACCTGGCGCTGGGCGGCGACACGCTCGAAATGATGCGCGCCGTGCTCGACTCGAACTTCTGGCTCGCGACGCACGTCGTCACGATCACGGTTGGTTATTCGGCGACGTTCCTCGCCGGACTGCTCGCCCTGATCTACGTGCTGCGCGGCGTGTTCACGCGTTCGCTCGATGACGCCACCGCGGCGGCGCTCGGCCGGATGATCTACGGCATCGTGTGCTTTGCGACGCTCTTCAGCTTCGTCGGCACCATCCTCGGCGGCATCTGGGCGGATCAATCCTGGGGCCGGTTCTGGGGCTGGGATCCGAAGGAGAATGGCGCGCTCCTCATCGTAATCTGGAATTCCATCCTCCTGCATGTGCGGCTGTCCGGGATGGTGAAGACCCGCGGCCTGGCTTGCCTCGCCATCTTCGGCAACGTGGTCACCGCCTGGAGCTGGTTTGGCGTTAACATGCTGGGCGTCGGGCTGCACAGCTACGGATTCATGGACGCCGCTTTCTGGTGGCTGGTGGCCTTTGCCGGCAGCCAGCTCGCCGTCATCCTCGTGGCGGCAGTGCCGTTGAGGAAGTGGCGCAGCTTTTCGCTTACGACGGCGCGCCTCGCGCCCGCGCTATGAAACCTGCCAATCCCGCTGCCTTTTTGTTGCGCCTTCGAACCCTCGCCGCGCGCGGGAGCTGGGCTCGAGTGGTGTGCGGCATCGGGTTGGGGCTTGGGCTGGCGTCGTGCTCCAAACCCGCGGGGCTGGCTGAATCTGTCCAACCGGTCGGTTCGCGCAGCTACCAAGTGCGCGGCATTGTGCGTGGCGCCCCCGACCTGGTGGCGCGGACCGTAACGGTTCAGCACGAGGACGTGCCGGGCTTCATGCCCGCCATGACCATGGACTTCGCGTTTCGTGATCCCCAGGAGGTGGCGGGAATCCGCGTGGGCGAAACGGTGGCGTTCACGCTCGTCGTCACGCAAAACGAGTCGTGGATCGCCGGCGTGCGACGGATGGTCGACGCCGGTCTGGCCTCGCCCGCTCCGGCACCCGCAGCGCCCCGAGGGAACAAGATCGCCCGGCTGAAGGAAGGCGATGGGCTGCCCGACTTCGAGCTCATCGATCAGGCAGGAAGCCCAATCCGCCGCGAAACCTTCGCGGGGCGGCTGCTGCTGGTGACCTTCATCTTCACGCGCTGTCCGATCCCCGAATACTGCCCTTTGCTCGGGCGGAACTTTCGCACGCTGCAGCAGGCGATTCGCGCGAACCCCGACCTCGCCGGCCGCGTCAGCCTGTTGAGCGTTTCGTTCGACGAGCACGACACGCCCGCCTTGCTCGCGCAATACGGTGCGACCTGGACCGACGATCTCGATTCGTGGCGGTTCGCCACCGGTGCGCCCGCGGAAGTCAAGAAACTCACGCAGGCCTTCGCGGTGCTCGTACAGCCCGAGGGCGGTAGCATCAGTCACGGCCTGGCTACGGCGCTGATCGGAACCGACGGCGTGATTCGCCACCTCTGGCGCGGCAATGGCTGGAAAACGGACGAGGTGCTGGCAGCGCTGCGCACTCTCTCCATCCCGGGTGACCGGGCCGAATGAATCAACCTACACTTCACCCATGAAAACATCCCTGCTTCCAGTCGGCGCGCTCGCCGCGATCCTGCTTTGCGCGGCCTGCACGAAATCGCCGGATGGCGCGGCCAAATCGTCCGCCCCGGCCCCCGCGAGCGCGGCCCCGCCACCCGCCGCACCGGATCCGAATCTGCCTGAGCTGAAAGTCGTCATCACCGCCAACGACCTGATGAAGTTCGACGTGACGGCGATCGAGGCGAAGCCCGGTCAAAAGATTACCGTCACGCTGAGGAATGTGGGCACCGCGCCCAAAATGTCGATGGGCCACAATTTCGTCCTGCTCACGAAAGACATCGAGCTCATGCCGTTCATCGAGGCGAGCCAGACCCACATGGCGGCCGAGTTCATCGCCCCCGAGCTGAAAAGCAAAGTGATCGCCCACACGAAGCTGCTCGGCCCGGGCGAGAGTGAAACCATCAGCTTCGCGGCGCCCCGCCCCTCCGGCGCCTACAATTACCTGTGCTCCTTCCCCGGCCATTACGCCCTGGGGATGAAAGGCGTGCTGACAGTGAAATGAGCTTCTGCATCCGACCCTGCCTGAAAAACAAATCTATGAAAACCCACACCAAGGCCATCCTCCTCCTCGCCGCGCTCGCCATCGCCGCTGGCTTCAGCGGCTGCGGCGACAAGAAATCGACCACCGCGAAAAACGATCGCGAGACCAACGCCAGCGCCAGCTACGTCGCGCCGGGGGAGAAGGATGAGTACTACCTCTTTTACTCCGGCGGACACTCCGGCCAGATCTATGTCGCCGGCATCCCCTCGATGCGGCACATCTCGACCATTCCCGTTTTTGCGCCGTATCCCGCCACCGGCTACGGATTCGACGAGGCATCGAAGGCGATGCTCGGCGGCTACACCTGGGGCGATGTGCATCACCCGGCCCTCTCGCAGACCGCCTCGAAATACGACGGTCGCTGGCTCTTCTGCAACGACAACGCCAACAACCGCATTGCCCGCATCGATCTCCGCGACTTCAAGACGAAGCAGATCCTCGGTCCGCTGCCCAACTCCAGCGGCAGCCACGCTTCCTCCTTCATTACCGAGAACTCGGAGTTCCTGTTTGTCTCGACGCGTTTCTCGACGCCGCTGCCGAAGGGCCGGGTGGCCGATCCCAAGGATTACGCCAAGGAATACGCCGGGATGGTGACCGCGATCAAGGTGGACCCGGTGAGCGGCGAAATGAGCGTCGCCTACCAAATCCTGATGCCGCCCTTCAACTTCGACCTCGCCTCGACCGGCAAGGGGCCGAGCAGCGGTTTTGTCTTCTTCACCTCCTACAACACGGAGATGGCCGGCGAGCTGCTCGAAGTGAATGCCTCCCAGAAAGACCGCGATCTCGGGGCCGTGGTCAATTGGAAGGCCGCAGCGCAGGCGGTGGCCAGCGGCAAGGGCACGCCCTTGGACGGCGTGCCGGTGCTCGATCCGGCCAAGGTGCCGGGCATCGTTCATTTTCTCGCCATCGGCAAATCCCCCCACGGGATGGACACGGATCCGAGCGGCAAATGGATTGTCGCGGGCGGCAAGCTCCAGCCCTCGACCACCGTTTACAATGCGGAGAAAATTCTCGCCGCGATTGAGAAGAAAGACTTCGAGGGCGACTTCCGCGGCGTGCCGATCCTGAAGTACGAAAGCGTCGTCGAGGGCGAGGTGCCCGTCGGCCTCGGCCCGCTCCACACCCAGTTCGACGGCAAGGGCAACGCCTACACCTCGCTCTTCATCGATTCCAACATCACGAAATGGAAGCTGCCGCCGTGGACCGCCGAGCAGAAAAAAGATCTCACCAAGGTCGTCGTCGACAAGATGCCGGTGCACTTCTCGGTGGGCCATCTGGTCGTCGCCGGCAGCGACACGAAGGAGCCCTATGGCAAGTGGCTCGTGTCGATGAACAAGCTCAGCAAGGGCCGCCACATCGTGGTCGGCCCCTCGCAGCCGGAGTCGAGCCAGCTCATTGACATCAGCGGCGAGAAGATGCGCATGATCGCCGAAGCCTATACCGAGCCCGAGCCGCACTTCGCGCAGATCCTCAAGGTCAGCGAAATCAAACCGATCGAGGTTTACCCGCGGGACGAAAACAAGGATCCGAACGCCGTCTGGGAAATGGACAAGACGGGCGTCACGCGGGCC
This sequence comes from Opitutaceae bacterium, assembly GCA_046594805.1. GTDB lineage: Bacteria > Verrucomicrobiota > Verrucomicrobiia > Opitutales > Opitutaceae > ER46. The sequence continues at coordinate 4,787 of JBKJRG010000057.1, forward strand.
GGTCGGAACGTCACGGCGAAGGTGATCGTGGTGCGCAGCCGGTTTGTGCCGGAGCGGATCGAGGCGCAGGTCGGGGACACGCTGACCGTGCACGTGACGAACATCGAGCAGAGCGGCGACATGATCCACGGCCTCGGCGTGAACGAGCACAACGTCAACGTCGTGATCGATCCGGGCGAGACGAAGACCTTCAAGCTCACCCTGACCAAGCCGGGCGTGTTCCCGTATTACTGCACGAACTTCTGCTCGGCGCTGCACCAGGAGATGCAGGGGTACCTGATCGTGAAGCCCGCCGGCACGACCGCGCTGGCGACGCCAGCCGCCGCCGTGGGGTCAACCGGGGAGACCCTCGCCAGCCTGCCGCCCCGCTAGCCCGAGATTTCCCTTCGCCCCGGTAGCCGCCGCCATTCCTCCGTAACCTGGAGCGCGGCCCGCCGCTGGCCGCCCCCCAACCCGCATGATCGCCGATCTCCTCAAACGCGAATTCAGGTTTCTGCACCAGCCGTTGAACCTGGCTTCGCGGCTGATCCTGCTGCTGGCGGCGGTGGCGGTCGCGGCCTCGGTTTTCTTTCCGCTGTGGAAACTGCGCCTGACCGCGCCGCAATACACCGAAGGCCTCCAGCTCGACCTCTACGCGTGGAAAATCCAGGGCGGCGGGCTGAACGGGAACGATCTCAACGAGATCAACAAACTGAACCACTACATCGGCATGCGGCCGATTCAGCAGGCCGACTTCACCGAGATGCAGGTGCTGCCGTTCATGTTTGGCGTCTTTGTGCTGCTCGCGCTGCGCGCGGCGGTGCTGGGGGAAATGCGCTTCGTGGTCGACCTGTTCGCCCTGGCATCCTGGTTCGGTCTCTTCTCGATCGGTTCGTTCTATTACCGGCTCTACACTTACGGTCACCGGCTGGATCCGAAGGCCGCGATGGATATCGAGCCGTTCACTCCGCTGATCTTTGGCACGCAGCAGATCGCGAATTTCACGCAATCGAGCTATCCGCAGCTCGGCACGTATCTGCTCTGGGTCTTCATGGCGCTGCTCCTGGTGGCCATGTGGTGTTCGCGAAAAGAAAAGGCCACGCGATGAAAGCGCTTTTCCTCTGCGCCCTCGCCGGCTGGTGCCTCGTCCGGCCGGCGCGCGCCGAAACGCTGCAGCAGCAAATCGACGCCGCCGCCCCCGGCGCAACCCTCACCGTGCCGGCGGGCACCTACCGCGGAGGCATCGTCATCACCAGGCCGCTGACGCTGCTGGGCCTAGGCGCGCCCGTCATCCTCGGCCCGGGGCAGGGCAAGGTCGTGCACGTCGCGGCCGAGGATGTGACCGTGCGCGGCTTCCGGATCGCGGGCTCGGGCTTGAGTCTCTTCGACGATGATGCGGCCGTTTTTGTGACCGCCAGCCGCGCTACGATTGCGGACAATACAATCGAAGACTCGCTCCACGGGGTCTATTTGAAAAAGGCCAGCGACTGCCAGGTGCTCAACAATCGCATCCGGGGCAAGACCACGCTCCCGGGTGAGACCGGTTCGATCGAGGGTGGGATCGGCCGGAGCGCGGAAAACTGCGATCTCGTCGTCAACCGCCGTGGCAATGGCATCCACCAGTGGAATTGCGAACGCAACACGATCGTGGGCAACGAAATCAGCGAGGCGCGCGACGGCATCTATTTTTCGTTCACCAACCACACGCGCTGCGCCGACAACTACGTCCACCACACCCGTTATGGCCTGCATTACATGTATTCGAACGACAACGTGTTCACCGGAAATACCTTTTCCGAAAACGCCGCCGGCGCCGCGCTGATGTTCTCCTTGCGGCTGATTGTGCGCGACAACCGCTTCATCAACAACCGCGGCTTCCGCGCCTACGGGCTGATTTTCCAGTCGGTGGACGACTCGCAGATCGAGCGCAACCGGATCGAGCACAATGCCGTCGGGTTTTCGTTCAACCAGTGCAACCGCAACCGGGTGATCGCGAACCGCGTGACGCAAAATTACATCGGCATGCGCTTCGGGTCGAACTCCGACGAAAACGGATTCGCGATGAATGTGTTCGCGCGCAACCTTCATCCCGTCGAGGTCATGGGCGAAAATGGGACGAACCGCTGGACGCTCGCCGGGCTGGGGAACCACTGGGACGCCGCCCTGCCGCTCGATCTCGACCGGGATGGGATAGGCGACCTGCCGCATCGCGAACTCGACGTGTTTGGCGTGCTCCGCCGCGATTTTCCCGCGATTGCGCTGCTGTCGGAAAGTCCCGCGCTCAAGCTGTTGCGCTTCGCGCATCAGCGCGCGGCCTTGCCCGGGATGAATTCGATTGAAGACCGGGCGCCGCTCAGCGCCGCCTTCATCGCCCGCCAACCGAGCGCCGTCGCGAAACCATGATTGTCGCGCGCGCCCTGACCAAATCGTATCGCCGCAAGGCAGTGCTGCGCGGCGTAAGTTTCGTGGCGCAGCCGGGCGAGATCACGCTGCTGGTCGGTCCGAATGGGGCGGGCAAAAGCACCACGCTCAAACTGCTGGCCGGCCTTGCGCGCGCCGACGGGGGAGAGGCGTCCATCGCGGGCCAGGACATCCTCCGCGACAAGCGCGCGGCGCAACGCCAGCTGTCGTTTTTGCCGCAGACGCCGGCCTTTCACCCCCGTTTCACGTGCAGCGAGATCGTCGGTTTTTATGCCGGATTGCGCGGGGTCCCCCGCGCGCGGCGCGAATGGGCGCTGGCGGCCGGGGGCTTGGAAGCGGTGGCGCGCATGCCGACGCACACCCTCTCGGGCGGGATGCGCCAGCGGCTCGGTCTGGCGCTGCTGCTGCTGCCCGATGCGCCCGTGCTGCTGCTCGATGAACCCGGCCTGAGTCTCGATCCTGACTGGCGCCGCCGCCTGCAGGCCATCCTGCACCAGGAGGCTCAACGCGGAAAGACCGTCGTGGTAACGACGCATCTCATCGCCGAGTGGAACCACGTCGCGCACCGGTGCCTCCTTTGCCGCGACGGTGTCATCGCGCGCGAGCTCGACCCCGCCAACCTGCCGGATGACTTCGACGAGGAGGCGTCACGGCCCGCGCTTTCAATCCCGGCAGGAACCGCGAGGATGTTTTCGCCGGGTCGCGGGATCGAGCGATCAAACCGGGCCCGGATGCCCTTGCCACGGCCATGAGCACCTTGGCCCCGCTCCGCGCTGGTAATTACCCGCCTAATGCGTTGCTGCCGATCCGTGCCGTGCTGCGGCGTGAGCTCCGGGCGGCGCTGCTTAATCGCTACGTGCAGGTCTTCTCGCTGCTGGCGCTCGGTGGCGGCATGGCGGCAGTGACACTCAGCGAGGGCGCCGGCGCGCCGGCGTTTTTTCTTCTGCAGATCGCGCTGTATTTCGTGTCGCTCTTTGCCGTGCTGGCTGGCGTGAGCAGCGCGCGGGCGGAGAGCGAGGAATGGCCGATCCTTTTTGCCCAGCCGGCGCCGCGTTCGGCGGTGATTATCGGAAAGTTTCTCGCGCTCGCGGCGATTTTCTCTGGGGCACTCGCGCTGCTCTTCGCCCCGGCGCTGTTCACGCCGGAACCGGCCGCAACCCTCGCGCAACTTTATGCGCAGACGCTGGGTCTCGCGACGGTGTTTGGGAGTATTGGTTTGTGCGCGGGCTTTGTGGCCGGCGATCGCGTGCAGGGGCTCATCGCGGGCGTCAGTGCCTGGCTGGTCCTGCTTTTCGGGGTTGATCTGGCAATGCTGTGGATGGCGCAATGGCCGTCCCTCCAGCACGCACCGGACGGTTGGGTCGCGTTGCTCATGCTCAATCCGCTCGACGCGTTCCGGATCCACGCACTGTTCGCGCTGGAACAAATTCCCGCCGAAGCCGCGAACAAAACGCCGCTGGCGCATTGGTGGCTCACCCATACCGGCGGGTGGCTGGCCCTGCTCTGCGCGGTCTGGATCATCGGGCTGCTGCTCGTCACCGGCCGTCGGCTGAGCCGGATGGAATTCTAAGGGGCATCCGCGATCCTCCGAGGGCGCCTCCCCTCAGGGGCACCACTACCGCGGCCACGCAGATAAATAAGCCGTTCTTTTTCAGTTCGGGCAAACGCATCGCGGCGAGCAGCCCCATCTCGAGAACGAAGAACGCCAGGATCGGCTTGAACGCCGTAACGAACAGGACCTCGAACGGCGCAAAGCGCTGCGGCCCTGCTATCACGCCGACCACCAGGGCCGCGAAAGCGGCGGCATCCGCACGGGTCAGGCGCCCGATTTTCAGCGCGCCATAAAATATCGCCAGCGCCATCCCGGCACCAAGCAGCAGCGTGGCGATTACCGGCAGGGCAACGTGGGTGGGAGCCGTTTGAGCGAGTTGCACCCCGCCTTTGAGCCCGATCGAGAGCAGCAGATACGTGCTCAGCAAATGATAAACCGCCTCAGGCAGCTTTAGGTCGGATTTGAGCGCACCTCCGACCAAGCCCACCAGAAAGAACAAAAACAGCGGGTCGAGCAGGTTCTCCATCATTGTTTCAGATTGGACTTAACATTAACCTAATCAAAAGCGTCAAACTATGTATTAGTCGAATACGCTGGGCACGGCTAATGTAGGTGACATGCACCCCC
>JBKJRG010000220.1:0-4673 GCA_046594805.1 Opitutaceae bacterium
CACGGACATGACCAAGGCCTCGGGCCAGTGGCGGCATGAGTTCACCAAGCAATTGTTCGCGCACTATCGGCCGAGCGCCGAATGGAACCGGGCGAGCAAACGGAAGGGTGTGCCCAATGACTACACGCTGCTCCAGCAGGAGCTCGGCGTGGGCTACCACCTCTTCACCCGGCCGGGTCGGAAGGTGCGGGCGGGTGTTTCCGCGAACCGGTTCGACATCTGGAACTCCTCGCCGCCGGCGGAGCACACCACGCGCGACGTGCAGTCCTTCTTCGAGGAGGTGGAGCTGACGCTACCCTGGCGGATGAGCCTCACTCAACGGGGCGTCTGGTATCCGGTGCGCGACCAGCGGGACGGCTGGGAGCACCGGATCGAGCTGAACAAGAAGTTGACGGAGACGCTCAGCACCTCCTTGCGCCACGAAATCCGGCGCAACAATCCGGATGGCAGCGCGCAGGATTACACGCGGCTCAAGCTGCTCTTCGGGCTGGATTTTTGAGCGGCCAATTCGTCGCGCGGATCACGGACGCGCGCGCGGCGGCACGAGTTTCAATACCGCCTGCGCGATTTGCCCGGCGGCTGCGGTGGGGTCGGTTTCGACCACGGGAAACTCGCCCTGCCAGGCCGTGCCGCCATTGCTCACATTAATCAGCTGCACCAGAAGGTGGGTTTTGCCGTCGGTCGTCACCAGCCGGCCGCCGAGCACATGGGCACTGTCCAGCGTGCGCCCGAGATTCACGAGCGCAGTGTCCGTTCCCGGGGTGGGCATCCGCGTCACGGCCATGTCCGCCAGCAGCGCGGTGCTGAGCTGGCCGTCGACCTGGGAAAACACCGTGCCGGCAAAGCCACCCGCATCGGCCTCGGCGTTGCGCGTCGCGAACGGCACGAGCAGGACGCGTTTCCCCGCGGCGCTCGGATCCACGACCGCGTTGCGCGACCGCCGGCCGACTTCTTCGCCGAATTTATTCCGGTCCTTGTTCTTCGCGTTCTTTTCAATCGGAGCCGCGACTTGATCCGCCGCCGCCACCACCGCGCGGTCGGAGTGGGCGGAGGCAGGCGCGTTGCCTTCCCTCGGCTTGCGCCGGGAGGATGAGTCTCCGGTGCGGCACGTGCTCACCAACAGGAACACGATCCAGATGGCGACCATGACGCGCAGCCACTTGGGGAGGCGGGCGAACACCAGCCCCGCCGCCGTGATCGCCCACCAGAGAACTTCGGCCAGGTATTTCAACCAGTGGCCAACCCCGCCTTTTTCCGGCGCAGGGGGAAAGGGCGGCATCGGCGTTGGCGCGGTGGGCGAAGAGGAGTAGGCCGTGGAGGCGGGCGCCCGGGGTCCCGCGGCGTCACGCGCGGAGGGGCGCGTGACCAGCGGCGGGCGCGGCGTGATGGAATGTTCGCCCGCCACCAGCCGCGCCATCAACCCGTCGAGCGCGGGCGTGTGCCGGCCGCCCGGTGCCCGGAGCCACTGGACCGCCTGGAACTTCTCCGGCACGCGGGCGCCATTTTCCGTCGTGTCGTCGATCGCGACGGGCACGAGGAAGAGCACGTCGTCCGCCATGTCCAGGGTGCGCTCCGCGGCGAGCCGCCATTCCCGGCGGAAGTAGCCCTCCTTGCGGCGCTCGGTCGTCGCGGAAATGACCGGCATGAAGTAATCGCAGTCACGAATCTGCCGGCGGATTTTCCGGTCCCAGGCATCGCCGCCCCCGAGCTCGGTTTCGTCGTACCAGACCTCGAGCCCCGCCGCGGTGAGCACATCCCGCAGTTCGCGCGCGGCGGCGCGGTCCTCCGAGGCGTAACTGAGAAACAGGGACGGCCGGGGCGCAGCAGGCGAAGGTCCGGCGCTTGACATGGCGCGGCCATCGTCCTTCGCCGGCGGACACGGCGTCAAGCAGTGGCTGCGGCATCCTGCCGCAGATTCGAAAGCTGCGCCGGCTCCCAGTCGGCATCCGGAGTTTGCCGTGGCTGCGGCGGAAATCTGCGGCTGGAAGCCGCAGCCACTTCGGAAGCAGGCGGGACGCCTGCGCTACGCCGGACCCGCTGGCGCGGCGTTACGGGACCTCGTAGACTTCGACCAGCGCCACGCCGGTCGTGTCGTTCACGCCGAGGATCGACGCGGTGTAGGCGCCAGGGGAAAGCGTGGCGAGGACGACCGCATCCTTGCTGCCGGCGCCGAGCGCGAAGGCGCCGACGCGTGCGGCCGTTGCCGCGATGTCGGCATGTGCGGGAATCGCCGTAACGAGCGCCGTAGCAACGGAAATTCCCGCTCTGCGGATGGAGAGGTTGCTACCGATTGGAGGGCGATATTTTCTAGCCGCTTCAAATCCATGCGAATCCACCGATCCCCTATCAAGTTCACTTCATGCCGGCAGCTCAGGACCCTTCTGGCGCGGCTCTCTCTCGCGCTTGGGGCGGGGTTGGCGGCAGCACCGTTGGGGGCGCAGGGCCTGCCCATTGTGCAGCGGACGCTCAATCCGCTGCCTGGTTCGGTGAACATTCCGGCGGCCGCATTCAAGGGAACGCATCTCGGGACGATCGTCGCGCCGCCGACCACGATCTTTTATTCGGCGGCGGGAGATCTGACGAATGACGGTTATCCGGAGGTGTTGTTCACGGGGTGGACGTTTCGCGGCTTTGATGCCGTGGGCGAGGCGCCCGCCGCGCCGGTATTTTTGTTTTCCACGAACGCGACCGGCGCGGTGGCCCTCGATCCACAGCGCGTGCTGGGCACGACCGCGGTGGCGGGCACTTCCACGCCGCGGATCATGGACCTGAATCGCGACGGGCGGAATGATTTTTTCTATCTGGGGCACAATGAGAGTCCGGCGTTGCCGACGCGTTCGGAGCGGTTTCTGCAGAACGCCGACGGGACCTTTGCGCGGCTCGCGATCTCGGGTCCGAAACTGGAGGGGCATAACTCCAACGTGAGTGACTTTAACGGCGACGGGTTCATCGACGTGCTGAGTTCCTCGTATCGCACAGAGGATAATTTCTTCGCGAGCCAGATCAATTCAACGACGGTGGAGGGCATCTCGCCGGACGGTCGCTGGGGTTTTCTGACGCTCTACGTAAACGACAAAGCGGGTGGTTTTTCGGCGTATCCGTTTCTCACGCGCAATGCCCAGAACCGCACCATCCTCCTCGGCAGCGGCTCGGCGTGCGCCATGGGCGATTTGAACGGCGACGGCAAACCCGAGTTCGTAATCGTCGATGCCTTCCAATCCCTCAACACATGGGCCCGAAACGAAAACTTCATCCTGACCAACGTCGAGCTGACGGGCGGGGTCGGCCGGGGTGACCTGCGCACGCTGCCGCCGCCCTACTTCGACCGCGACGGGAGCTATGCGGCGTTTCGCACGCAGTTCAAAAACAAGTCCCACAACATCCACGCGGAGATCGTCGATGTGAACAACGACGGGCGACCTGACATCGTGGTGAGTGTGATGTTGTGGGAGGCGCAGGCGGGCACACAGGCCGGCGTTTATCAGGTGCTGCTGAACCAGGGGAACCTGCAGTTCACGGACGTGACCGACACGGCGTTGCACAATTTCTTTCTCGGCGCGAGCGGAAGCCATCAGCCGGTCTATATGGACATCAACGGCGACGGGTTTGTGGACATCCTTTCGAGCGATCCCTATGGCAAGGCGAGCCAGAATCCGGACGGCACATCATGGAGCTCGAATCCGCAGACGTGGGCGAACCGGATACTGATCAACACCGGGACGGGAAAATTTGTGCAGGCGATGTGGAACGAGTTCCGCGAGCACACGCTGGCAATGCGACAGATCGCGGGCGATCCGCGCCTGAGCCAATTCGACAACATCGTGGGCTACTACGTGCTGCCCGACCGCCGGTTGGGCTACATCGCGCGGCAGTCGACCTATACGACCGGATCGGAGGGCCTCGTGGGGCGCCTCGCGTGGTTCGATTTCCGCGCGAATGCTCCGCTCTCGACGGGCCCGAACGGGACCGATCCGGCGGTGCAGGGTGTGCCCGGCTTCTCGGAGTATTTTTATCTCACGCAGTATCCCGAGGTCGCGGCGGCAGTCACGGCGGGGCGGCACGCCAGCGGGCTGGCGCACTATCTGGCCGAGGGAAGGGCGCGGGGGCTGGACGCGTTCGCGCCGAATGCGCGGGTGTCGGGCGGGAACCGGACAGACACGCTCACGCTGCCGGGGCCGCGAAGTTCCTACCAGATCAGACCCCAGGCCGGTGGCTACTCGGTGACCGACGTGAGCGGGCGGCAGGGGCGGCTCACGCTCGAGAGCATCGAGCGTATCCAGTTTTCAGACGAGCTGGTCGAGCCGGCGAAGTTACCGGCGGCATGGCTGTCGAATCTTTCGGTCCGCACGTCACTCGCGGCGGGCCAGACGATCATCGTGGGCGTGGTGGCGCAGGGCGGGGCGAAGCCAGTGCTGGTCCGCGCGGTCGGACCGACGCTGGCGGCGTTCGGGCTTACCGGCGCGATGCCGGACCCGCGGCTGCAGTTGTTCAAGGACGGGGTGAAGACGGCGGAGAACGACGACTGGGCCGGAGCGCTGGCGCCTGCGTTTTCCGAAGTAGGCGCGTTTCAGTTCCCGGCGGGGAGCAAGGATGCGGCGATGATCGCCAAGCTGGACGGTGCTTCGACCATGCAGGCTAACGGTGGCGTGGGCGGAGTAATTTTGGTGGAAGCC
>JBKJRG010000307.1:0-3893 GCA_046594805.1 Opitutaceae bacterium
CCACGACGATGAACTTCACCCCCAATTGCTCCCACAGCCGCAGGAGTTCGGCCACATAAAAGCCGGCGTCGGCGCGCACGACGCGCAGCCGCAGGTGCGAGGGCAGATTGTCCCACAGATCGAGGAAGAACCCGACGACGTTGTTCGCGCAACTGCAGTTGCCGGGGCGTAGCCAAAAAGCGGCGACGAGGCGCACCTCGCTGAGGATCGCGAGCAGGGGGTGCAGACAAGGTTTGGTGCCGACACGGGTATAGCCGACCTCGACGCCCTCCTGGTGGCCGTCCTCGTGCAGCAGGCGCGTCGAGTCCAGGTCCATCGCGTAGCCCTCGGGTTTGCTGGGCAATCTTTGCATCGACCAGCCGAAGAGCGGCCGGAAGCACGCGAGGTTCTTGCCCGCGCTGGTGAAGCCCTGGAAGAAACGCGTGAACGTCGACTGGCTCGGCACGCGCTTGATCCCCAGCAGGGCAGGCATCATCGGATCGCGCCGCAGGTAGGCCAGGTGCGTGAGTTTTTTCGCGCCGCAGAGCAGGCCTTGGACGAAACCGAGCACCTTGGTGAGCGGGCTCAGCGCGTTGTTCGATGTCGGCGTGGGATGCGGCAGGCAACGCGCGACCTCTTCGCGCCAGCCGCTCTCGTGCAGGAACGACCAGAACGTCGCCGTGCCCGCGTGCGGGCTGAGTTGCTGGTCGGTGAACTCGATTTGGATGGACTGGCCCGCGCTTTGGAACTGGATTTTCTCGGCCACCGTTTGGTGAACCGGGCTCTCGCCCTTCGATTGATTAGGTTTCATTCACCATCAATCAGTTCCCATTCGGTGGCTCCCTTTCAACTGCATCGTTACGGCTCAGGGCCCTGAGCCTGTCGAAGGGCTGGCCCAAGGCGGAGGCCACCGAGGTAAAACCAAAGACAGTGCTCCAACTTTCGAGTGAGATTACTTTAAGCGCCGCCTACCCCTGATCCTCCCTGATTCTCCGCCTTTGGGCCAGCAGGCCCACTCCGTGCCCTCAGTGACGGTTGGTCGAGGCTTGGAAAATGACCGAGCACCCGTTCTCCGTGACTTGTCGATTGACCTGTGCCTCTCCCAGGACGGTGGGCGCGTTGACACCCGGTCTGATCTCCTCCGACGTCTCGCAGAATACGAACGAGCAGAGCAACAGAAGAAGGAACGCTCGTAGCTGCCGGGTGGAGCATGGTCTTTCGTTTTGGCTGTTCAAACGCCTTTACCGTAGGTCAGCGCGCTTGCGGGCGCCAAACGCGCTCGCAAGCGAGCTGGCCTACATTTACGCGGCCAAAACGAAAGACCGTGCCGGGTGGAGATGCGCCGCGAGAAACGCCTCGACAAACCGGGCCTGGCTGCCGTCTTTCGCTCCCAGCTTTTGCCATGAAAATCATCCGCCATCTCTCCCCTTCCGGACCAGCCTACGCCGCGTTGCAGCCCGATGGTTCCGCCCGCGAAATCTCCGGCGACATCTTCGGCGATTATCGCGCGACCGATCGCGTGGTGAAACCGGGCAAGCTGCTCTCGCCCGTTGACCCCGTTTACCTCCCTTGCATCGGGCTGAACTACAAAAAACACGCCGCCGAGAGCAACAACGCGCCGCCGCCCCACCCCGTTCTCTTCGTCAAGAACCCCGCCTCGGTCCAGCACCCGGGCGATCCGATCGAGCTGCCGGTCAAGCTCGCGAGCAATTCCGTGGATTATGAATGCGAACTCGCCGTCGTCATCGGCAAGCGTTGCAAGAACGTCGCGAAGGCCGACGCCCTCAACTACGTGCTCGGTTACACCTGCGGCAACGACGTCTCCGCCCGCGACTGGCAGCGCAACGGCGGCGGCGGCCAGTGGTGCCAGGGCAAGAGCTTCGACACGTTCTGCCCGCTCGGTCCCGTGCTGGTGACCCGGGACGAAATTCCCAACCCGAACAAACTGCGGATCCGCACCATCCTCAATGGCGAGACGATGCAGGACTGGAATACCGACGACATGATCTTCGATGTGCCGACCCTGATCGAATTCCTCAGTGGCAGCAAAACCCTGCTGCCCGGGACCGTCATCCTCACCGGTACCCCACATGGGGTCGGTTTCGCGCGCACTCCTCCGGTCTGGCTGAAGCCGGGCGACACCGTCACGATCGACATCGAGAAGATCGGCGCGCTGACGAACCCGGTGGTGAACGAGAAGGTGTGAAGTAGCGCAGGCGTCCCGCCTGCTCCGGAAAAAAGCAGGCGGGGCGCCTGCGCTACGCCAAACCAGTCTGTATCGCGCCGCCGCGACGTTTCCAAACCTCGACCAACCGTCACGGAGGGCACGGAGGCCCAATCCGAGGGCACGGAGGTCAATCAAAAGACAGGATTCAATCCTCCCGAGCCGGGGGCCCCGAGGGAGATTACTGCGCACACCCGACCACGCCCGATCCTCCGTGACCTCCGCCTTTGGGCCAGCCCTTCGACAGGCTCAGGGCCCTGAGCAAGCGCAGCGCGCCGAACGGGCAGGCCCACTCCGTGCCCTCCGTGACGGTTGGTCGAAGTCTCAAAAACGCATTCTGCTTCGCTTCGCAGCCGCGCCTGCCCTTGGCTCCGCCGCCGCCCCCATGCCCGCCCAGACTTCCACCGACGTCTACTGGTTTCCGCCCGCCGACCTGATGAACCTCGGCGTCTATTACTATCCGGAAGCCTGGCCCTCCTGGGCTTGGTCGGGGCCACGGCGCCCCCACCGCGGTTGACCCCAGGAACGCGGCGAGGGCGCCGCATCCCCACTAAACCTTCCGCAAGCGCGCCTGTCCGTGTCCACCCCCGCTGCATTTCGCGCTCCTCTTCTCGCTGCCGCCGCCCTGACCGCCCTCACGCTGGCAGCGGTCGGAGGGTTCGGCCTGCGTGCCCCTGCTCCCGCGGGCGCGAGCCTGCCGTTCTCGTTTCACGATGGCTTTGAAGATGCGGCCGGCTTCCGCGCACTTTTTCCTCGCGATTCATCGCGCTGGCATTCCCTGCAGCGCGAGCCCGCTTCGAACACGCTGGAACCTTCCGGCGTGCGCAGTCACTCCGGCGCGCAGGCCTTGAAATGCGTGGCCGCAGCCGGCGAGGGCCGGACCGCGTCGAAAGCCGATGTGGCGCGGGAGGGCTTCAGCGTGGGCCGAGGGGATCACGTCTGGTTTCGCGGCTGGTTTCTGCTCGCCGGCGACCGCGACGCCTCCTCGCTCTTCCTCTGGGATCTCGAATCGACCGCGCTGCACAATTCCCCGGGACGCCGGATCTTCATCCAAAGCGATGGCCGGCTCGCGAGTGACTTGGGAAAATGGTGGGTCGGAAAAACGTTTCGCCCACTCCGCGGCGCGCCCAGGTTCCCGCACGAACGCTGGGTCGAGCTGCAGGTTCATCTCATGCTGTCGGCCGGCGACGGCCGGATGGAAGTCTGGCAGGACGGCACGAAGGTCATCGACGCCACTGGCCGGACGCTCCCGACCGACCGCACACGCTACAACCGGCTCCAGGTCGGCATCACCGCCAACGGCAATCGCCAGCACGCCCACACGCTGTGGGTCGACGACATCGCCTTCTCGAATCGGCCACTGCCCTGAGAAACCCGCTCAGCGCAGCGTGAGCCACTGGCCAAGCGGACCCGGGTAGAAACCGAGCACCACGGACGCCAGGGCGAGGGCGCCGAGCGCGAGCCCGGTGACAAACCCAACGGCAGTGCGGGCCGGACGCGCGGGCACGGCGGCATCGGCCGGCGCCCAGGTTTCGAAGAACGCCGCCTTGATCCAGCCGAAGTAATAATAAATCGAGATAACGACGCCCACCGCGGCAATCACCAGCAGCCAGCGCGCGCCGGCCTGAAACGCCGCGATAAACACGAACAACTTGCCCATGACCCCCGCGAGCGGCGGGATGCCCGCGAG
>JBKJRG010000324.1:0-3928 GCA_046594805.1 Opitutaceae bacterium
CCTCGAACAGATGGAGCCGGGCTCGCCGCTGTACAACATCCCGTACCTCGTGCGGCTGAGCGGCTCGCTCAACGAGCGCGCCCTCGATCGCGCCCTCAACGCCGTGGTGGAGCGCCACGAGTCGATCCGGACGATGTTCGTGCCGGTGGACTCGGAACCGACCCAGGTGATCAAGTCGTCGTGGTCACTCGCGATGCCGCTGACCGACCTCCGTGACATTCCCGCGGACGAGCGCGAAGCGGAGCTGAAGCGGCTCACGATCGAGGAAGCCAAGCAGCCTTTCGATCTGCAAAAAGATCTTTTGCTGCGAGTGCGCCTTTTTCGCCTTTCCGACACCGAGCATGCCCTGATGCTGGTGATGCATCATATCGCCTCCGACGGCTGGTCGATGGCCGTCATGTATCGCGAAATCGGCGCGTGCTACGACGCGTTCGCGAACGACCAGCCGCCCAAGCTGAGCGAGCTCCCGATCCAGTACGCCGACTTCGCCGAGTGGCAGAAGGAATATCTCCAGGGCGAAACGCTGGATAAGCTCATTTCCTACTGGAAAAAACAGATGACCGGAGCGCCGGCGTTGTTCGAGCTTCCCACCGATCACGCGCGGCCGCCGTTGCAATCGCACACGGGCGACACGGTCAACCTGACCTTCCCGGCCGACCTCGTGACCAAGCTGCGGCAGGTCAGCCAGCAGAACCGCGTCACCTTCTTCATGACGCTCCTCGCCGGCTTCAACGCCGTGCTGAACCGCTACACCGGCCAGACCGATCTCGTGGTGGGCTCGCCGCTCGCGGGCCGCGATGCGGCCGAGACCGAGGAGCTGGTGGGTTTCTTCATCAACACGATCCTGATGCGGACGAGCCTCGCCGGCGATCCGACCGTCAAGGAGCTGCTCGCCCGCGTGCGCGATGTCTCGCTGGCCGCCTTTGAGCACCGCGAGATGCCGTACGAGAAGCTCGTCGAGGAGCTGCAGCCGCAGCGCAATCTCAGCTTCGATCCGATCTGCCAGGTTTTCTTTGCCCTGCAGAACATGCCGACGGCGCCGCTCAAGCTGAGCGGCATCAAGCTCACGATCGAACCCGTCTACACCGGCACCGCGAAGTCCGACCTCACCGTCTGGGCGATCGAGGCGGCGGACGGCACGCTGAGCGTCACCGCGGAATACGCCCTGGATCTTTTCAAGGGTGAGACCATCCAGCGTTTCCTCGGACACTTCCGCTCCGTGCTCGAGGGCATGGCGGCCAATCCCGATCAGAAGATTTCCCAGCTGCCGCTCCTCACGCTCGAGGAGAAACAGCGTTCGCTGGTCGAGTGGAACGCGACTCAAACCGAGTATCCGCGCACCAAATGCCTCCATCAGCTCTTCGAGGAGCAGGTGGCGCGCACGCCCCAGTCGACCGCCCTGGTGTTCGACGAGCTGGAACTCTCGTACTCCGAACTGAACGCCCGCGCGGCCCGACTGGCGGCGCAATTGCGCGAACACGGCGTCGGCCCCGACGTTTTGGTCGGCGTCTGCGTGGAGCGCTCGCTCGAGATGATGGTCGGGCTGCTCGCCATCCACCAAGCCGGCGGTGCCTACCTGCCGCTCGATCCGGCCTATCCCAAGGAGCGGATCGGTTTCATGCTGCAGGATTCGCAGGCGCCCGTGCTGCTCACCCAGCTCAGCCTGATGGGAAAACTGCCCCCGCACCAGGCGGCGGTGATTTGCCTCGATGAAGTCACGCCGTCCCCGACGGTGAGCGAGGCGCCGACGCTGGCGCCGGCTGAGACCAAACCCGAGCACCTCGCCTACGTCCTCTACACCTCCGGTTCCACCGGCAACCCGAAGGGCGTGATGGTCACGCACCAGAACGTGGTGAATTTCTTCGCAGGCATGGACCAGGTCGTCGGCGCCGAGCCGGGAGTCTGGCTCGCGGTGACGAGCATCTCGTTCGACATCTCGGTGCTCGAGCTTTTCTGGACGCTCACGCGCGGCTTCAAGGTCGTGGTCCTCTCGGACGCCGCCAAGCTGCCCGGCCTCGCCGAGGCGAAAAAGGCCGGCGCGGCGAAAAAGCAGCTCGATTTCAGCCTCTTCTATTTCGCGAGCGAGGACGAGACCGCGAACGGCAACCGCTACCGGCTGCTGCTCGAGGGCGCCAAGTTCGCGGATCAGCATGGCTTCAAGGCCGTCTGGACTCCCGAGCGCCACTTCCATTCCTTCGGCGGGCTCTACCCGAACCCGGCCGTGACCAGCGCAGCGATCGCGGCGGTGACGCAGAACATCCACATCCGCGCCGGCAGCGTCGTTTCGCCGCTGCACCACCCGCTGCGGATCGCGGAAGAGTGGTCGGTCGTGGACAACATCTCGCACGGCCGCGTCGGCGTCTCGTTCGCGAACGGCTGGCACGATCGCGACTTCACCCTGCGCCCGGAGAATTTCCCGGACCGCCGCGAGGTCATGCGCAAGAATATCGAGACCGTGCGCAAGCTTTGGCGCGGCGAAGCGGTGGAGTTCACCGGTGGCCGCGGCAACGCGCTGCCCGTGAAGGTCTATCCGCGTCCAATCCAGAAGGAGCTCCCCTGCTGGATTACGGCGGCGGGCAATCCCGACACGTTCAAGATGGCGGGCGAGAACGGCACCGGGGTGCTCACGCATCTCCTGGGCCAGGAGCTCGACGATCTGGCGAAGAAGATCAAAATTTATCGCCAGGCCCGGCGCGATGCGGGCCACGACGAAGGCTGCGTCACGATCGCGTTGCACACCTTCGTGGGCACCGACCTCGCGGCGGTGAAGCAGAAGGTCCACGATCCGCTCTGCCGCTACCTCGCGGATTCCGTCGACCTGCTCGCCGGCCTCACCCAGGCGCTCTACCCCGGCGCCGAGATGAAGAGCCTCAAGCCGGACGAGAAGCAGGCGTTGATCGAATACTCCTTCAACCGCTACTTCGAGCTGTGCGGCTTGCTCGGCACGCCCGAGACCTGCCGCAAGATCCTCACGAAGCTCGCCGCCATCGGGATCGATGAGGTCGCTTGCCTGATCGACTTCGGGGTCGATACCGACGCCGCGCTGGAGAGCCTCAAGCTCGTCGACCAGGTCCGTGCCGAATTCCAGGCGCAGCAGGCCGCGACCACTTCGAGCCCTGTCGCCACGCGGCGGACGGTTTCGCTCATCGACCAGATGGAGCGGCATGGCGTGACCCATATGCAGTGCACGCCGTCGTTCGCCCGCATGCTCGCGCAGTCGCCCGACACCCTGGGCGCGCTCAAATCACTCAAGAAGCTCATGGTCGGCGGCGAAGCGCTGCCGATTGGGCTGGCGCAGGATCTCGTCCGCGAGCTGCCCGGCCAGACCATCAACATGTATGGCCCCACCGAGACCACCATCTGGTCAACCACGCACGTGGTCACCGACGAGCCGAGCTCGACCGGCGCGGTGGCGATTGGCCGCCCGCTGGCCAACCAGCAGATCTATATCCTCGATGCGAACCGCCAACCGCTGCCGGTCGGCGTCCCGGGCGAGCTGTGGATCGCCGGGGACGGCGTGGCCCGCGGCTATTGGAAGCGCAACGATCTCACCAAGGAGAAATTCCAGCCGGATCCCTTCCGCGCCAACAACCGCATGTACCGGACTGGCGATCTGGTGCGTTACAAGCCGGACGGCGTGATCGATTTTCTGGGACGCGTCGATCACCAAGTAAAGGTGCGCGGCCACCGGATTGAGCTCGGCGAAATCGAGGCCGCGTTGATGCAGCACTCGGCCGTCCGACAAGCGGTCGTGGTGCTCCGCACCGACAACCCCGACGATCCGCAGCTCGCCGCCTACCTCGTGCCTTCGGGTGACGAGGCGCCCGCCGCCAACGCGCTCCGCGATTTCCTGAAGCAGAAGCTGCCCGAGCACATGGTGCCGGCGCTCTACGTCACGCTCGAGAAAATGCCGCTCACCCCGAACGGG
>JBKJRG010000429.1:0-15076 GCA_046594805.1 Opitutaceae bacterium
CCGCATTCGGCAGCCGCTCCTTGATCCAGGCGATGTCGAGGAATACGCCGCCATGCGGTGTGCCGCGGCCTTCCTTGATCTCGCGCACGATGCAGCGCGCGACGTGATCGCGGGTGAGCAGCTCCGGCGGCCGGCGCGCGTTCTTGTCGCCCTGGCAATAGCGCCAGCCTTCGTCGGCGTTGTCGGCGGTCTGCGCCTTGTAGTTGTCCGGAATGTCGCCGAACATGAAACGCTTGCCCTCGGTGTTTTTGAGGATGCCGCCTTCGCCGCGCACCCCTTCGGTCACGAGGATGCCCATCACGCTCGGCGGCCAGACCATGCCGGTCGGATGGAACTGCACGAACTCCATGTCGATCAGCTCCGCGCCGGCGTGGTAGGCGAGCGAATGGCCATCGCCGGTATATTCCCAGCTGTTGCTGGTGATTTTGTAGGCGCGGCCAATCCCGCCGGTGGCGAGCACGACGGCCTTCGCCTTGAACACCTTGAACCGCCCACGCTCGCGCTCGTAGGCCAGCGCACCGACCACGCGATCGGCATCCTTTAACAGCGTGACGACCGTGTGCTCCATGTGCACGTCAATGCCTTGGTGGATGCCGTGGTCCTGCAGCGTTCGAATCAGCTCAAGCCCCGTGCGGTCGCCGACGTGCGCGAGCCGCGGATATTTGTGCCCGCCGAAATTCCGCTGGAGGATTCGGCCGTCGGGCGTGCGATCGAAAACCGCGCCCCACGCCTCGAGCTCGCGCACGCGATCCGGCGCCTCCTTCGCGTGCAGTTCGGCCATTCGCCAGTTGTTGACGTATTGGCCGCCGCGCATCGTATCGGCAAAATGGACCTTCCAGTTGTCGCGATCGTCGACGTTGGCCAGCGCCGCGGCGATGCCGCCCTCGGCCATCACGGTGTGGGCCTTGCCCAGGAGCGATTTGCAGACCAGCCCAACCTTTACTCCGGCGGCCGAGGCCTCGATGGCCGCGCGCAGGCCGGCGCCGCCGGCGCCGATGATCAGCACGTCGTGTTCAACTGTTTCGTAATCTGGCATTCGTTAGACGTGGACACCCCTCCCGCTCATAAGAATCGAAAATCGTGCCAGGCGCCCATCGCGCACAGTCGCACGTAGGCATCGGAGAATCCGACCCAGAACAGGCTCGCCCAAGCCCAGCGCATGTGCGCGCGATTGAAACAGGACACACAGCGCCACGCGCTCTGGCACGCCGGCGTGCGCGATGTCTCATCCATTCCGCCGCCGACGAGGTGCCGGAGCGAGTGGCAGCCAAACGTGTAGCCGCCCAGCAGGATCACGTTGACCGCGAGCACGAGGGTCCCGACGCCGAGACCGAACGTCGTCTTTCCCGTCGCATCGGCAAACCACAGCGCCTTCCACACATCATGCCCCAGCACCAGCAGGAACAACAGCGCGAGATAGAGAAAATAGCGGTGCACATTCTGCAGGATGAGCGGCAGCGAGTTTTCGCCGCGGTAACTCTTCCGCGGTTCGCCGACCGCACATGCCGGCGGATCCGCCCAGAATGATTTGTAGTAGGCGCCGCGGTAGTAGTAGCACGTCAACCGGAAGCCCGCGGGAATCCAGAGGATCAAGAGCGCGGGCGAAAACGGCAGCCACGCCGGCCACCCTGTCGGCTTGGGCCCGAACAAGGCATGCGGCGAGTCGCCGAAAAGCTCGGGCGAATAAAACGGCGAGAGATACGGCCCAAAGTGATAATTCTTCGCCTGGAAAGCGGCCCAAGTGGAATAGACGAGAAACGCGGACAATCCGGCGAAAACCACCAACGGCTGCACCCACCACGCGTCCGGGCGGGAAGTTTCCCCGAAACGGCGGGGAGCCACTGAAGATGCGACTGGAGCCATGGCGGGGTAGGCCGGGTGACTGCTGGGGTTGCGCGTTGATATTGCGGTACGGCGCGGAAGCAACAGGACAATTGTCGCACGGCCAAATGAAAGGTCCGCTTCTGCGCCGCATTCCGGCGCCTTGCGCGAGCCCGCATCCATCGCACCGCAGCCGACGCCGCCGTTTCGGCAGGCTCAAGGCCCTGAGCAGAGTCGAAGGGCAACCAAAGGAGTGCGAGACCACAGACCAAAGGACCAAGAGACCACAGACCACGTGGATTGGCGTAGCAGCCGAGGGAACGAGGCTTTCGAATGCCGTTCAGCTCGCATCCAGCCTTCTAACGTCGGCTGCTACGTGCAGGCATCGTTGCGGCGGAGCCGCGACAGGATGCATCCGGGCTGGTTGATCGCCGCGGTGTCGCCCACGCTGCTCGATTCCTCATTCTTGATCGCGCTCGAGCGCGAAATCGAATCCGGCCGGCGGGGACTGGCAATGCAGCGGCTGCGGAGAAATCGCGGCCTGCCTGACAGCCCGTCGTCGTTGGATGGGCAATTCCTTAAACAACCGCGAAATTAGCGTTCCACCAAGAAACGCCTGCCGTCCATTCTGACACCGTGATCCCATGTAAATACATAGTCGTGGGGGTTGATGCTGAACAGGTATTGGCCGCGCTCGTTGCAGTCGGCGCGCGGAATGACGTTTTCCATCAACCACCGAATCTCAATGACGAAAACCGCCTCGTCCGGCGTGCCGAAAGCGCATCGCTCTTCAAGGAGTGCGCCGGGATCGTTTTGAAAATGCTCCAAACGGCTTTGGTAGATGTTGTGCCTCCAACTGCGTTGTTTGACTCGGTATCGTGCTTCGTTGTTAGAATACTGCCTCAGTCGTTCCCTGCGTGGAGTGGGCAAAGGCGCGAAGCGAACGGTCGGAAGTGGCTCGGCGGAATTAAATCGATACCATCCAGGCTGCACTCTGACGTAGCATCTATGCTCGGGCCGAAATTGTGCCCACACAGCGGCTAGGGAGCACGTTCTCATTCGTAGGAAGACACAATCATGCACATCGGGCACGTGGATCGGCGTTTCGCTGGCCAACTGCCTCATGGCCTCATAAACGGCGTCCTTGACGCTGAGATTTGACCGGCGCGCTTCGTGGCGAAGCGCCTCCATTTGATCAAAGGTAAGCTGGTGCCTGAATACGTGGTCGCCCGTCTCCCACTCGACAACTTCATCGCGAACTTCGGCCGCCCAACCGCCGCGGCCATCGGCGAGAAAAAATTTGCAGTCGCGCACGATATGGGGCGCCCGCTTCACTTCTAGCAGGTATCGGCGTGGGCCAACCCGTGTGACGTAGAGCCGCACTCCTGACGGCAACGGGCTGGTCGCTGGGAAGGGATTTCTGAAAATATGTTGTAGTTGCCCATCGAGGTTGTAGATGGCTCGCTTCGACCGACTGACCTTGCAGGGGAACCAGACGTCGGGCTCACCCTGCCAAGCCATTTCGATGGATTCACCGGCAGGCAGCGGGGTCAGGATGCGCCGAATGTCTTTCACCATGGGAAGGTAGCCGTCCAAGATGTTGCAGAACCGCAGATCGATGTGAACGGACTGGTGACTGTCTTGAGGCCAGACTGTGACCAGCGGAATATCTTCATTCAAATCAAGCCCTTCGCATTCGAGCAGTTCCTCCAGTTCGCGATCGAAGAAGCTCACCGGCTCGCGTTCGACGTAGATGATGTATTCACCCGGTTTGCTCCGAACCCTGGGCACGTCGGGCGAATGATGGATGACGTAACCGTCGTCTGACGCGGGAACCGTTAAACGGAGTTGGGTTTCCTCTTCATTGATTTCGGAAACGCACGCTGCCCAGAGACGACTGAAACGATCCGGATCGAGTTCAAACGCGCGCTGAGTCTCATCGACCGAGGGGACGCGGCAATGCTCTTCGGCCCAATGCAATGCCACCCGTGACACATCGGAGAATATCTGCTGGCAATCGGGATAACTGCACGCGCAGATTTCTTCCGAAATTTCGCCTTCGACGAATTGTTCGATGAGTGCCGAGTCGTCCGATACAGCCATCTTCAATTCGGCTTTCCCGAATGGATTTGGGTGTTCTGCGAGAATGTGTTGGTGAACCTTGCTAATCGCGTCCCCTTTTTCCGGAACCACAAACTGCAGGCAATGGCCGCAAAGCAAAAGCTTTTCAGGCACATCAGCACTTGTCAGAGAAACGCGCCTAGGAGCGCGCCGATGCTCACAGATTCTCTGTGCGTGGAATTCGCAAAGGTGCAGCCGAAGATCTAATGACGAATCGAACAGCCGATCGTCGAATGAGCACTTCAAGAGCCGTTTCGCCAGACGCTCAAAAATCACGTCGTTCATGGCTCAAAACTCACAAACTATTCCGTGCTTCCACGGTTTAAGTTTCACCACGATTTGGGTCAGGAGTGTTCCGTTATGCGCGACTCAACGAAATCGCGTCGATGTAGATCCCGTGCTTCCGAAACGCGGCCGGAGTGGATGTGCGCAGATACTCGCGCAGCTTGGGTGAGTCGTCGGCATACCAAGGGGACGCGAGGAAGCGCTCGCGCGCCTGGGTCCAAGCGGGCGGGGAATCTTGCAGATGATCCGCCGCAAGCTGGGTGGCCAGGGCGGCGGCAAAGGCGTCGGCCAGCTCGCCTTGCGGAAACCTTTCCCGCAGCAGCGGCGGCGCCGCTAGCAGGCACGAGGCGATCGGCAAACCGCGCTGGCGGCGGAAACCGATCTCGTCGAGGAAATCGCCCAGCGCGAGGCCCCACGCCTCGATGGAATCGGCGTGCTCCGCGATTTCGCTCAGACTTTCAGGACGGCGGGTGCCGGGGTTCATAGGCGATTTCCAACGCACGTTCCGCGACAAGCCGCTGCCTGTCATCCAGCGGCTCGCCGTAGAAGTGTTCAAAGGTCTCGTCGATATGCGCGATTGATTTCGCGCCCGTGTGCCTAATCAGAAAGGCCAGATCGTGCAAGTCCCCGCCATGGCCCGGCCGGGGCAGGCGCGCGGCCCGGGCTTTCATGGCGAGCATCTTGCGGGCGGTGGGCCGGGAGAACCGGATGCCCGGCACGTCCGCCAGCTCGTCGAAGGCGATGTTCGCCGCAGGACCGGCATTCGGCGCAAATTGTCCGACGTTGTCGTTGAGCCAATCGGGCGAGAGATTCATTTCGGCAGCGACCTCCGTGATCAGCGGATGCAACTCTTCGCGCGGCCGGAATGTGGCATCCACATCCTTGGTGCCTTCACGCAAGTTGTAGGCCAGCATCATCACCGTGCCACCGTAGATCGCAACTTCCGGTTTGAAGCCGGCAGCTTCGGCCTTCTGGCCGAGGAGGGTGAGAGCCTTGATGACGGTCTCTTTGTCCATGCGATTGACTGACGAGGCCGCAGCGGATGCACCGAGGCAAGAGCGGATCGCGCCTGCTTTGCGCTCCCCGCCGTTGTGCCGGCGATTACCTCAACTGCACGTCCCAAACCTTCGAACGGCGCGACGTTTTCCCGTCGGCGTCCGTGACGTCGAGCACCGTCACGTAGTTGCCGGCTTTTTTGTAGGTGTGAATCGGGTTTTGCTCGGTTGAGGTCTCGCCGTCACCGAAGTCCCATTTCCACGCGGTGATCTTGCCAATCGACTCGTCCTTGAACCCAACCAGCCGTCGGTCGAGGTCGACGACCTTGAACGACCATCGCGCCTCGAGCGGCGGCACGAACTGCGGCTCCAGCGGCATCAGCCGGAAGGCACAGAGCTCCGAGGCGTGCCCGTACATCGTGTGGCTCCGCGAGAGATTCCAAAATCCGTTGTTTCCCCGGCTCTTCACGTCGTCGTAATCGATGATCGCGAACCCAAGCCCGATGATCTTGTTTTCCCGCAGCACGGATTCGACTGCGCGTTGCGGGCCTTCGGGACCGGCGTAGTCGAAGGCCGTCACCCAGAATTCGAGCACCAGCTTGCCCGCCTCGCCCGGCTTGAAGTCGTAGCGACACTTCGCGTTGGCCCACGGGAACTCCTTGGTCCACGTCGCCGCGTTCCAGGCCATCGTCCAATCCTTGCCGGCGGCCGGAGTGAAGATGTGATAGTTCTGCGCGTGCACGCCTTGCACTGCCCAGCGCGCCTCCTCCGCGCTGATTCGCTCGTCCGCTTTCGCGGCCGCCGCCCCGACCCCTTCGGGAGTCCAGATGGGCGACCGGCTTTTCCCGATGAGCGGCCCGCCGGACGCATCGCCGTCGACGACGATTTCAAACGTGTCGTTGTGCAACCCCGGATCGGCGAAATCCCAGTAGTTGTCGTAGGCCTCGTAGAGGAAATACAGCCGGTTGAGCCCCTTCACCCATCCCACCCGAACCGTCACATCGAGATTCTTCGGGTCCGGCTGCGGATGGCGGCGGTTGTCGTCCACGAACTGATCCATCTTGATCGCGTAGGTGTCCGGCACGATGGACCAGTCCATCCCGTCCCCATCGATCCGCGGCATCCGGTCCGCCGGGAATTGAAACACCTGGAACGTCACCTCGGGGCGCTCGAGCGCACGCAGGAGCGGAGCGGAAAACAGCGCCAGCAAAAGCGAGGCGACCAGGGCAGGGGTTTTCATTCGGGACGAGAGCATAGCTCGCAGAGGCACCGGGCGAAAGCGGCATATTCTGCACCAGTCAGTCCGTCTGAGCCAGCCATCCGCAACCCCGCGAATTTCCGGGGTTGGTAGTCCCGCCTTCAGGCGGAAGGAGTGAGCCGCTCGGATTCCGCCTGAAGGCGGAACTTCCAACCAGGAGCTGTTCCCAGGAGTTGAGAGCAAAACAAAACGGTGTTCCTGAAGTCCAAACGCCACCCTCACTTTTCCTCCACGCGCCGCTGCAGCTCGGCGAAAGTGGCCCGGATCGCATCATCGGTTGCGCCCTTCACCCCGAGCTCGGCCAGCGCCGCCGCCTCCGCGCGGAAACCATGACGGAGATTCAGCTCGGCCGCGCGCTGCACCAACAAGGAACGACGCGGGAAAATCCGGACGCCTCCCATTTTGTTATATCACCCCTCGCCACCCGAAACGAGGCACGTTGTAGCCCGAGGATACGAACGCCAAGAGCGATCCCGGGCGTCGGCCAGCGACGCCCCTACAAGGGGTCCGCACCAGGAGCTGCGCGTCCCGAAAGGGACGGTGATCATTTCCCGGCGGCGTACGCCTTGTACTGGTCGGCGACCTTGCCGGCTTTCTCGTCACCCATGTGGAAATAGAAGCGCCAGCGGAACGTGACGCTCTGGCCGGCGGGAATCGTCAAGTCGCCCGCCTTCGGGTTGTCCTTCAGATTCTCAAAATCGTGCTGGCCGAAGGGATTCGCGGCGAACAGCGCGTACGAGCGCACGTGCCACCACGTCGGATGCCGCGGGTTCTTCGGATGGTCGAACATCGCGACGCCGTAGACCTTGCCGTCCTTTGGCGCGTGATAGTCCACCCACGGCGACTTCTTGCCCCACGTTTTGTCGTTTTCGCCCTTCTTTTGTTTTGATGCATCCGTCTCCCGGATGCCCTCGGCATTCACGATGACCCCCTTGCCGCCGCCCGTTTTGGTGGGCGGTGTCATCCACGCCGGCAGCCGAATCGCCATCGAGCCTTCCTTCGTGTCGCCGAATACCACCGGCTTGTCCTTCGGCGCCTTGAGCGTGACCTCGTAGTCGATGAACCGCGCCTCACCCGCGCCGCGAATCCGGATGGTGGTCTCATCCGTCAGATGCACGGTGCCGTCCGGCCCGACCCACTTGTTGCGCGACTTGATCTCGCCGACGTCTTTTTTCGTCGAGGTCTCGACCGCTTCGTTGACGATCTGGCCCTGCTTCTTGAGATCGCTCTCGGCCCAGAAGTCGACGCCGTTGACGTTGCCGTGCGTGAACCACAGCGAACGGTGATGCGGGTGGTCCTCCACCTCACCGGGGACGCCGCCTTTGCCCTTCATCGGGAAGTGCCGCATCATCTCCGTGCCGTCGCTCGCGAGCACCGGGTAGAGGTAGGGCTTCGGGCCGCCCTTGAAAATGTATTCGGTGAACAACTGGCCGCCGACCTCGACGCGCACGCGGTCGGAACTTTGTTTGAGGGCGACGCTGTTCGCTGCAGCCAGGAGGGAGCCGGGAACGACCAGGCCCGCCATAATCAGGGGTAGGATCTTCATGAGTAAGGAATGAGAGACGAACAAAGCGGGAAAAGGGCGCAATCGCAAAACGCCTTTGCCCGAAAACTCCTGACAAAAAAGGGCCGCTTGCGCGGCCCCGGTAAACTCTGTCCCTGCGCACCGACAAAGGCCGGCGACAGCGCGATATGTGGCTTACTGCCAGTTCAACACCAAGCGCGTGAAATACGCCGTGTCGAGACGCTCGAAGCCGCGCGGCGGGCGGCTATTGTAGTCGTTGCTGATGCCCATCCGCAGCTTCCAGTTCGGGTTCGCCAGCGGAATCTGGTAGTACGTCTCGTGGGTCAGCTTGTAGATGCCGATGTCCTCGAAGGCGGGGACATAGGAGATGCGGGTGACCAGCCGGGAATCGCCGAATTCCATGTCGTTGTTCAGCCCGAAATCCATACCCATGCTTTTCACGTCTTCGGCCAGCGGGCTCTTGTACCCTTCATAACGGAAGGAGAGTCCGGCGCGGCCCGTCAGCGTCCGCTTCGGTTCCTTGATGATGTCGAAGCCCAGGCCGGCGGCGGCCACATTGTAGAGCTCGACGTCCTTCACGCGGTCGAAGCCGCCCTCGTCGCGGGCGTACCAGGAATACCGGCCGGCAAAATTGTTCGAATAGTCGATCCCGATCTTGAGTTGGTCGGCGGCCTTCAGCCCGTCGGAAATCTGGCGGTTGTATCCAGCATAGAACTGTAACAGCTCCTGCGCCGTCTTGAGCGCCGCGCGGAAATCCCCCGTCGTGCCAATCTGTTCCTTGTTGCCCGTCTTGCCGGTGATGTCGGCCGACGCCTCGTAAACCCAATGCCGATCCATCAGCGGGTCGACGGCGCCCGCGGTCCAGCTCGCCGCGAGCTTGTCCACCGAGGTCGTGATGTTGCCGTCCGGTCCGGCGATTTGGACCGAGCCGCCCGCGCCCGAGCTCAAGCGGCCGTCGTAGCGGGTGCCGCTCGCCAGCCTGACCGCAATCGGCGCATCCGTGCTCAACGAGGCAACCTGCGATTGCTTGATCGTGACTGTGCCGGCGTAATCGGTTTCGACGACCACGGAGCCGGCATCGATCTTGGTTATTTTCCCGATGATGCGGGCACCGCTTTTGGTGTCGACGGAGTCCGCCGAGAGCCGCACTGCACCGAGCAGCGCGAGCGAAGTAATTAGGAAGCGTGAGATGTGATTGAGTTGCATGGTGGAAGGTGCAAGACGCGTCGGGCGTTTGGCTTGCCGCACTGAACGCTAATTTTCGCATGTGTTCCTACCGAACGTTTGCCCGGAGAAATTCCTACCGGCAAACGCGTCTGGACAGGGTGCGGTAGGGCCGGTTGTTTGCCCGCGGTAACCCATGCCGACCGCCGCCAAACGTCCCGCCCTGATTGTAGCCGATCGCTGGCGCGATTATCAGCTGCTCGATTGCGGGTCGGGCATGAAACACGAGCGGTGGGGAAAATATACCCTCGTCAGGCCCGACCCGCAGATAATCTGGCCGCGGCATGGTTCGACGGAGCTCACCAAAGGTGGTTCGACGGGGCTCACGGCAGGCTGGGAGAACTGGGACGGTTTTTACCACCGCAGCGACCAAGGCGGGGGGGAATGGGAATACCGGCGCCCATTGCCGGACCACTGGAAAATTGGCTACGAGCCGCTGGATCTCACGTTCAAGATTCATCCGACATCCTTCAAGCATACCGGGCTTTTTCCTGAGCAGGCGGTTAATTGGGACTGGTTCTCCCCAAAAATCGCGGCGGCCCGTCAGGCCGGCCGCGAAGTCAATGTGCTGAATCTATTCGGCTACACCGGGGCGGCCACGGTCGCGGCCGCGAAGGCCGGCGCGAGCGTGTGTCATGTCGATGCGGCGGAAGGCATGGTCAAGTGGTGCCGCGAGAACGCCGCGCTCAGCGGCCTCGGCGCCGCGCCCGTGCGCTACATCGTCGACGATTGCCTCAAGTTTGCGCGCCGGGAGCTGAAGCGCGGCCGCCGCTACGATGCGATCATCATGGATCCGCCCACCTATGGGCGGGGCAGCACCGGGGAAATGTGGCGGCTCGAGGATCACCTGTGGGAATTGCTCGCCGAATGCCGTGCCCTGCTGGTCGCGCAGCCGCTTTTCTTTCTCATCAACGCCTACACCGCCCGGCTCTCTCCCACCGTCGTGGCGAACCTCCTGGCTGAATTGATGCACGCCCACGGCGGCACGATCACCGCGGGAGAAGTCGGCCTGCCGATCGAGCGCGATGGCAAAGTGCTGCCGTGCGGGATCTATGGCCGTTGGGAATCCGGAGAGCCCCGCGCTGGCCGCGCGCCGTAATCATAACAGCGCCCCGCGCTGGCCGGTCGCCCTGCGCGTGAACGCAGCTAAAGTCACACCCCCAGCGCGTGCGCCGCCAGGACATTGCCCTCGCGCGCGGGTGCCTCGTGGCCCGAAAAATGAGAATAAACCGGCAGCGATTTCAGGATCGCGGTCAGCTCGGCGAGACCGGCGGGTTTCCGGAAATGGGCACAACACCCTGCCCGGCGCGCGGCCGCACGATCCGCCGGACTGTACGCGGAGGTAAAAAGCGCGATCGCCACCTCGCGGGTTTCGGGCAGCTGGCGCAGCTGCTCCGCCAGTTCGAGCCCGTTCAGCCGCGGCATGTTGAGATCCGTGAAAACTATATCCGGCGGCAAGTCCGCGCGCTCGCCGCGCACGCCAGCCCGGACGAGTTCAAGCGCGGCTCCGCCGTTCTCCGCGGTGCAGATCGTGGAGAAAACTTCCGCCCGGCGCGCGGCAAACTGAATGAGCACACGCAAATCAGGCTCGTCCTCCACAATCAGCAGCCGCGGCTTCCGGCGTGGCGTCGGCGAATTGGCAGTCATTCGCGTAAGCTTAGCCATCCGATGGCACCGCGGATATCGGGGTTTTCCTGAAAGCATTCCTCAGCGCCCGACGATACGAAGCGGAATTTCGCACGGTTTGGTTCCTCCCTCCCGGGCTCCCCCGTGTTGATGCCGCGATTTCAGCGATACTCTGCCAGTTCCAGAATCACGCCGTCCGGATCGAGGAAATAAACGAGGGATTTTTCACCCGCATCGTGCCGCACCACCCCGGCAGGGACTCGGACGGGTTCGCTGAAGAGTGTCACACCCGCCGCCCGAAGCCGGGCCACCATCCCGGCCAGGTCATCGACCCGCAGGGCGATGTGCCGCAGCCCAATCGTGTTCGCGCGGGAATTTTCCGCGCGCGGGTCGCCGCGGGGATGCTCGTAACACAACAACTCGATCCGTGGCTCACCCGCGGGCGCGACCACATAGGCGACGCGGCCGCGCACCCCGCGCAGGCCGACAATGCGATCGATCCATTCTCCCTCGAGGAACGCCTCCCGCTGCTTCAGGAAGCCAAGCACGCCGGTATAGAACGCCACCGAGCGCTCCAGATCGGCGACGACAAGATTGATGTGGTCGATGGCGCGAATCACCCCCGGATCCTGAAACTTCCCCGGCACGCCGCAAGGGCAACCGTGGGCGGGAATTTGAAGCAGGAAGCAAGGCACGGAATCAATGAACAAGCTCGACCGGTTTTTTCCTGGTTTCCTGGTTTCCTGCTTCAATTCTTTTCCGGTTTGCTGCTTCAACTCCTCCTGCCTGCCCCTACCCCGCTCCGTGTTTCCATCCTTGCCCGCCGGGCGCCTCCCGCAAGATTGCCAGCATGCCGTCCCTCGCCCGCGCCTACCTTGAACGCGCCAATGAAATGCTCGCGACGGCGTGGACCAAGAACCAGCCCGTGATCGAAAAGCTCGCTCCCATTTTGGGCGCCAGCGTGGCGGGCGGCGGTGTCATCCACACTTTCGGCAGCGGACACAGCGAACTCATCTCGCGCGAAATCATCGGCCGGGCCGGCGGGCTTGTCTGCGTCACTGGCATCCAGGATCCCACCGCCGGGTTCATCGAAAACCTCGTGGGCTATGGCACCAAGCTGGTCGAGCGCTATGATCGCCAGTACCAGCTCCGGCCGGGCGAGGTCGTCATTGTCATTTCCAACTCTGGCAAAAATTCCTCGCCGATCGAGGTGGCGCTCCACGCCAAAAAGAAAGGCTGTGTCGTGGTCGGCCTGACGGCCCTGGCCATGTCGTCCACCGCCCAGACGGTTCACCCGGGCGGTCGCAACCTGCACGCCCTGTCCGACTTCGTCCTCGATAACGGCGGCGTGCCGGGCGACACGATCCTGAAGATGACGGACCAGATCTTCACCGGGCCCACCAGCACGTTTGTCGGCTGCTCCATTCTAAACTGGCTGATGCTCTCGACCATGGAGTGGCTCAAGGACAACGGCCACGAACTGCCGGTCCTGCGCAGCCAGAACATGCCCCGGGCGATCGAGCACAACCGCGCCGTCGGTGAAAAATACAAGCACCGGCTGAGCCGGCAGCTCGCCTGATGTCTTCGCGTTACAGAATCGGCGTCGATGGAGGCGGCACCAAAACGGAATGCATCCTGGTCGACGAATCCGGGGCCGTCGTCGCGCGGCACCTTGCGCCCGGTTGCAATCCCAGCGTCGTCGGCCCCGATCAAGCCCGGCTGATCGTGACTGACGCGCTCTGCGCTTTGGCGGCCCGAATGGAACCGGGCCAGCCAGCCCCCTCGATCGCGGTGACGCACATTTACGCCGCGGGCAACCGGGCCTTCTGGCGGGAAACGGGGACGACGCTCACCGATTTTGGACGCGTTTTCACCGCCGACGATTCCTATCCGGTGCTGGAGCTCGCCACCAACGGCCGGCCGGGGCTGGTGCTGCATGGCGGCACCGGATCGTTTGTCGCCGCGCGCGGCATCGACGGCACCGTCCATTACGCCGGCGGAATTGGCTGGCGTTTCGGCGATCCCGGCAGCGGCTACGATTTGGGGCGCCGCGCCATCGCCCGCGCGCTGCTCGAGCTGCAAGGCTGGGCTCCGCCCTCGCGGCTGGGCCCCACGGTGCGTGATCACACCCAGCTCGGCGACGCGGCTGACGCGGCGGCAGTCACGCGTTTTTTCTACACCCATCCCGACCCCAACCGCCACATTGCCGGGCTCGCCCCGGCGCTTTTGCGGCTCGCGAGCGAAGGGGATTCGACGGCGAATCAACTCGTCGCCGATTCGACGGCGGGGCTGCTGGCGCTGGCGGTGCGCGTCGCGACCAAGCTTTTTCCCGACCTGGCGCTCGAAACCCTGCCGGCGGGGTTGAGTGGACCCATTCTCACCCACCCCGTCGTGGTACAGTCCCTGGCGCCGCGTTCTCTGCTATCGCTGGCGCCGGTGGAAGGCACGCCGATCGAAGGGGTGCGCCGGTTGCTGCTGCGCGCCTGACGGTCCGGGCGCGGCGTGGCGCGCATTTGCAAGATTACGTTAAGGAGCGCATCGCGTCGCGAGCTTGAGACGAAATCGTCGCCGGTCATCCTCACGCGATGCTGGTGCGTTTCACCAAGGCTCAGCCGGCCGACTCGAGTGATCTCTTAACGTGTGTGCGCCCCGACGGCAGCACTACGGAGGCGACGATGCCCCGCCAGGGAATCCTGCCGCACGACGCATTTCACTTGGTGGTCGAGCGCCAGCTCGGATGGCGCGACGCGTTCTTTGGCCGCATCGCGCAGGGAAGTTCGGCCGAACTCGTGCGGGGACTGCTGCATGGCGAACCGGGGCGCTGGAGCAAAATCACCCAAGGATTGCAGGCCGAGGCGCTCATCGACTGCCTGCAGGCGGAACAATGGAATGGGGCGGACGACCCGGCGACTTTCGCCCAGACCCTGATCGCGTCCTGCCGCCACCGGGGTGTTCCTCCGCCGGAGATCACGCCGGCCGAACTGGATGGCGTCCGCACGGCACTGCGCGAATTTGGCGCGGCGTGGCGGCCGCTTGCGGCCGGCGCGTCGATCGAACGGACATTCTAAGGCGTGCCCTCCATCGGGTCCCCGGGCATGGCAGGCTGGAATCGCGGTCGGCAAGTCCTACCGTTGTAGCTCAGCGAGCTGGCCTACAGCATGAAAAGCCCCTGAAGCCTGCTTGCGGGCGCTCCTTGGACTCGCATCGTTCCCTTGCTTGCACGCCAGCACCTATCGATTGCCGACGTCGGGCGTCGTCCTCGCCGAATCCGAGTGGCGCGCACGCCAGCGTGCCCACGAGCTGCGCGTGCGCGCCTGGACCGATCCGCACCACGCCCGGGGAGCGCGCGGAGAGCGACATCCCGTGTATGATTTTCTTTTCACCTATTATGCGTTCCGGCCGGCGTGGCTGCGCCGCTGGCATCCGGGCCCGGAGGTAGCGCTCGCGGGTGAATCCGCGCGCGAATTCCTGCGCTGGCCGGAGTACCGCGCCCTCGACCCGGATGCGCCGGGTGAAGGCGTGGCGATCGACCTCACCACGCTGCCGACGCATCGCCGGGAATTCGTCCGCTGGCTGAAAGGACTGCAGGAAGTCGTGCAGGCCCGGCCGCCTTTCTTCGGCTGCCATGGTCTGCACGAATGGGCGATGATCTACCGCCAGCCTCCCGACGAAGTTCGCCATAACGCGTGGCCGCTGCGCCATGCCCCGGCGGAACTCACCCGCATCGTGGAGGCTTCGACGGTGTGCTGCTCCCATTTTGACGCGTTTCGGTTTTTCACCGGTCCGGCCCGGCCGATCAACCGGCTGCAACCGACGCGAGCGGCCGCGCCGGAACTGGAGCAACGCGGCTGCCTCCACGCCAACATGGATCTCTACAAATGGGCGTTCAAACTCGCGCCGTTCACGCCCGCCGAGCTCATCGCCGACTGCTTCGAGCTGGCGCGCGACATCCGCGCGGTCGACATGCGCGCCAGCCCCTACGATCTCCGGGCCCTCGGTTTCGAGCCGATCCCGATCGAGTCGCCGGCCGGCCGCGCGGACTATGAGCTGCACCAGCGGGCATTCGCCGCGCGCGGCGAGCCCCTGCGGGTCCGGCTCATCGCCCTGTGCGTCGAGCTGCTCGCGTAGCTGGGAGATTTCACGGAGATGCGGCGCTCGCGCTGCAGCGCGGGGGATTTTCCGCACTTTCGATCCATTTCGTGGACGCAGGGATCGGTTTCA
>JBKJRG010000463.1:0-3106 GCA_046594805.1 Opitutaceae bacterium
TTCCAAGTCACCGGCACGCTTGACGATCCCTACCTCAAGATTTTCCGCGGCGATGGACTGCTGCTCCGCGAATTCGATGACTGGGATTCCCCCGCCGCCTCGCAACCCGCGTTGACCGCGGCCTTCCAGCAAGTCGGGGCATTCCCTCTTTCCGATCGGCAGGAGCCGGCCATGCTCGTCACGCTGCCGCCGGGGAACTACACCGCGCAGGTGAGCGGACTCGACAACAGCGGGACGACCAATCCGCAGGGCGTCGCCCTGATCGAAGTTTACGAGCTGCCGTGAAGCACGATCCGGATTGCGACCGATTTTTGTAGGTTAGCGAGCTTGCTCGCGCTCCGCGCGGGCGCCAGCAAGCTGGCTACCTACCGCTGCCATGGCCGGTTTCACTTTGTCGCATTGAAGTCAGCGCCGTTTCTGTTCACTCGGGGGGAGCATGTCCGACTTCAAGCACTTCTTCGGCGTGGCGCCTTCCGACCAGAATGCCCTCGATCTTTTCGCGGGGGAATGGTCCTCGCAGCCACCGGCGAGTCGTCCGGAATTGAAAGCGGGCGTGACCCCGCTCTTCGACGACCCGCGGATTTCCTGGGCGCATCATCGCCTGATCGAGATGGGGCTCGAGGGAGGGTTTGCCGGTCGCGACGTGCTGGAGCTCGGTCCGTTGGAAGGTGGCCATACATACGCCGTCGATCGGCTGGAGCCGAAATCCATCACCTCGATTGAGGCCAATGCG
This sequence comes from Opitutaceae bacterium, assembly GCA_046594805.1. Taxonomy (GTDB): domain Bacteria; phylum Verrucomicrobiota; class Verrucomicrobiia; order Opitutales; family Opitutaceae; genus ER46. The sequence goes on from JBKJRG010000463.1 coordinate 734, forward strand.
CGCGCTTACCTGAAATGCCTCATCGCCAAGGAAACGTTTGGCATGCCGCGGGCTCATTTTGTGCTCGGGGACTGCCTGATGCACCTGCGGGACACCGGGCGGCGCTACGACATCGGCGTGGCCTGCGGCATCCTCTATCACCTCACCAATCCGGTCGAGTTGCTCGAGCTGCTCGCCCGGCGATGCGATGCGATTTTTCTTTGGACGGTGTTTCACGATCCGGAGTTCGTGGCCCGCAACCCGGTGCCCGGCGCGAAGTTTTCCGAGGTCATCCAGATGGAGCATGCCGGTTTCAAGCACACGGTGCACCGGTTCAACTACGGACCATCACTGGACTGGAAGGGGTTCTGCGGCGGCGGAGATGTGTTCAGTTACTGGATGGAGAAACCGGAGATCCTGGGCGCGTTGGAGCAGTTTGGGTTCAAGGACTTTCGCACCGAGCAGCACCCCAACGTCCATGGCAGCGCGTTGCTGGTCGCGGCGCGCAAGGGTTGAACGCAAAAACCCGGTTCCATGCCGGGTTTGACGTATCCTGCGACCGGGACCATCGTCTCAAGGACATGACGCCTCGCGCCTTTACGATCGCCCTGCCCTTGCTTGCCGCTGCGCTGGCGGGCGGCGTGACCGCGCAGACGACGTTGACGAAGGAGACACCCTTCATGTCGCCTAACGCCCCGACGGTCGAAGCGCAGAGCGAGTCGATCGAGTTTGCCGGCGTGGTCAGCGAGGGCGGCAAGAAACCCGACCTGATTTTTTTCGACAAGACCGCGAAGAAAAACCGCTGGGTTCCGCTCGGCCAGACCGTCGAGGGTATTTCCGTGCTCAATTACGACGAGCGGCTGAACCAGGTCGTGGTCAAAATCAACGGTGTGCAGAAAACTCTTTCGATGCGCAAAGGCACCGGACCAGCCAACACGCTCGCGGCCGTTCCGCCGATGAACACCGGATTCAACAGCCCGCCCCCCCTGCCGGGACCCGCCGGCGGCGGTGTGATCGCCCTGCCGGCCCCCGTTGGCGTTCAGGCCGCGACTACCCAGCCCCCGCCCCCGGGTCCGGCGCTTTCCGCCACGCCGACCACACCCGCGCAGGAAACGCAGGCGAAGCAGGAGACCGAAGCCCGCATGCTGGTCAGCGACCTCCTGGAAATTGGGATGGCGCAACGCAAAGCTTACGAGGACGCCCAACGCAAAGCCCAGGGCGGCGGCGATCCCGCGGCCACTGCGCCGTCGAGCACGACTCCCGCGACGCCTCCGCTGCCGCCGCCCCCGGCGCAGGGCCCGCTTCCGGCTCCCACGCCCGGCAGGTGAGTGGCGCGGGTTTTTAGAAATTGAAGCAGGAAGCCAGGAAACCAGGAAGGGCCTGCAGCCGCCTTACCTTTCCTGGTTTCCTGGTTTCCTGCTTCAACCAGCGGCAGGCGGGACGCCTGCGCTACGGTCACGCCGGCTTCACCCCCCAGCCGTAAACCCAGAAATCCAGCCGCCCGTCCACCCGCACATCGGCAAACCCCGCGCGGCGCAGGAAGGTTTCAATTTCTGGCTTCGTCGAACACTTGGAGATCTGGGAAGGCCGCTGGTGCGGTTTGAACTGCACGCGGCTTTCCTCGAAAACCGCCCAGCCGGCCGGCGAAGCGAGATCCACGTTGTCACAATAAAAACGACCGCCCGGCTTCAGGACGCGCTTCGCCTCCAGCACATAATTATAACGGTCCCATTCCTCGAGGTGCATGAAGACCACCGTCGTGTAGACGACATCGACCGAACCATCCGGAATCGGCTGCAGATCATAACCCGAAATCTCCTGCAGCTGCGTATTGGGCAATCCCAGCAGCCGCCGGCCGGCCAGCTTCAGCATGTTGGGCGAGACATCGCACCCAATCCATTCGCGCACAAAAGGTGAAAGCACGCGGCCGACCCGGCCGACGCCGCAGCCGATTTCCAGGAAGACATCCTCGGGGCGTACGCCCACGGTTTCGCGCAGGATGTCGACCGTGTCCTCGGCGTCCGCATGGAATTTGTTCTCGTCCGTGTAGCCCGACACCACGAGATAGGCGTCCTCCTTGGATCCAGAGAGCGAGTTCCAGACGGCTTTGTAGTCCCCGCGCAGTTGGCTCATGCGCGGAGACAACGGCGGCCCGAAACCAGCGTCAAGTGCGGCAGGGGAGCCCGGGCGAGCCTCGCGCCACGGACGCCAAGGGCGCAAAGGAAATTCGGATTGAGCCGCCGCGGCCTTGGCGTCTGTGGCGTGAGGCATCCTGATCGTGATCGGGGGAGCACGCGTCCGAAGGCTCCTCGTCCGGAGGGGTGCTTTCCCAAGCGCCCAAATAGATTCCGAAAAGGGGTCGAAGGGCGATCGCTCTGATTTTCGGCGGTTGGG
>JBKJRG010000479.1:0-9008 GCA_046594805.1 Opitutaceae bacterium
TGCCTTCACTACGCGTTTTAACGGATCGCCCGGTCCTGCCGGCGTCCGTCTCGCGCCAAATTCCGCATGCCCAGAGTTTTCATTACCGGCCTCGGCTTCGTCACCAGCATCGGCAACGACGTGGCCACGGTCACCCGCAATCTCCGTGAGCTCCGCCACGGGTTCGAACTCTACCCGCCTTTTCAGAAACCCGACATCCCCTGCAAGATCATCGGCACGATCAAGGGGTTCAACATCGACTCCCCGGATCCCGAAGACTGGACGTTTCCCCCTCGCTACAAAATCAAGCGTGAGCTGCTCCGGTCCATGGCCCCGAACGGCCTTTTCGCCCACTGTGCCGCCCTCCAGGCCATCGAGGATGCCCGGCTGACCGAGGCGGATATTTCCAACAGCCACACCGGCCTCTACGCCGCGTCCGGCGGTTCGCCCTTCCTCACTCACTACCATCACAACCGGCTGAACACCGTCGGCGTGATGCGCTGTTCGCCATTGGGCATCGTCGCCGCGATCGTCGGCACGTTGAACTTTAACCTCGTCGCCGCCTTCAAGATCCAAGGCGCCTCCTGCGGTTTCTCGTCGGCCTGCGCCTCCTCGGCCCACGCGCTCGGCTACGCCTTCGACGACATCGCCCTCGGGCGCCAGAAGCGGATGTTCGTGGTCGGTGCGGAAGACGGCAACCTCGACGCCATCCTGCCCTTCGCCGGCATGCGCACCCTTTCCCTCCAGATCGACCCGAATCTTGCGTCGCGACCTTTCGATGCCGCGCGCGATGGCTTTGTCGGCACCGGCGGAGCCACGGTGCTCGTGCTCGAAAGCGAAGAGGAGGTAGTCCGCCGCGGCGTGAAACCCTACGCCGAGTTCCTGGGCTGGGGCCAGGCCTCGGACGGGTGGAATGTCGCGATCTCCCATCCGGAAGGCAGCGGCTCCGCGGCCTCGATGAACAACGCCCTGCGTTCGACCGGCATCGCGCCGGAGGAAGTCGACTACGTGAACGCCCACGCCACCTCGACGCTGATCGGCGATGTCTCGGAAGCTCGCGCGTTGCGCGCGGTGTTCAAGGACGAGAGCAAGCGGCCCGCCGTGAGCAGCACCAAGGCGCTCACCGGTCACGGCCTCTCGCTCGCCGGGGCGATGGAAAGCGCCTTTTCTGCCCTCGCGCTGCGCGACGGCTTCATTCCCGGCAACGCCCACCTGACCCAGGTCGATCCGGAATGTGCCGGGCTGAACCTGCCCCGCGTGACGGAGAACCGCGCCGCCAACATCGTGATCAAGAACAGCAGCGGGTTTGGCGGCGCCAACGTCGCGCTGGTGTTCAAACGCGTGGCCTGACCCTGTGGCCGTGGCGCGACTTTCCGATCTGCACCGGACCGCTTTCATCAGCGGCGCCAGCACCGGCCTCGGCCGCGCCTTCACCGAGATGCTGCTCGCTGAGGGCGTGCAGGTGTGGGGCACGTCACGCGAAATCGCCCGGCTCGCCGAGCTCACGCAAAAGCATGCGTCCCACTTCACGCCCGTCGCGCTGGACCTGCGCGAGGGTGCCCAGGCCGAAGCGGCGTTTCGCGCGGCGGATCACGCGGCGGGTGGATTTGACGTGGTGATCAACAATGCGGGTTACGGCGTGTTTGCGGAGTTTGCCCCGACTGATTTCGCGGTGTGGCAGGAGCAGCTCGAGGTGATGCTCATTCATACCGCTCGGCTCAGCCATGCCGCGCTCCGTGGGCTGCTGGCGCGCAACCGCGGCGCCTTGGTGAACATATCCTCCCTCGCCGCCGAATTCCCGATGCCGTTCCAGTCCGCCTACAACGTGGCCAAGGCCGGCATCAGCGCCCTCAACGAAAGCCTCATGATCGAGACCGCCGCGACGGGAGTCATCGTGATCGATTTTCGGCCCGGCGATTACCGCACGGACTTCGAGTCCTCCGTCCGCCGGCCCCAGGCCGCCGCGACCCCGCGGATGATTCGCGCCTGGCGGGCCTTCGAGGCGATGATGCGCTCGGGCCCGGCGCCCGATCATGCGGCCGCCGCCCTGCGCCGCACCCTCCTGGCCAACCGCAGCGCCACCGTGCGCACGGGCCGGCTTTTTCAGGCGACGCTCGCTCCCTTGTTGAGCCGCCTGGGCTCGCTCGCGCTCAAGCGCCGCATCCAGGCCCGTTATTTCGATGTCTGACCCCTCGCCGAATAGCGGGCGCGGCGGCGCCGATTGTCGTGGGGATCGATGGCAATCGCGGCCCGCCTCCCCCTTCTCTCCCCGCTGGCGCTGCCCCATCGTTCGCGGCGCGAAGTTTCCGCCGGCCCGCGGTCCGCGGCGCGGACGATCCGCCCGGGCGGCCTTGGTTCGCTCTCCCCTTTCCTGATGCCCAAAGTCCGGATCCTTGTCCTCACCTCCAGCACCGGCGGCGGCCATGATGCCAGGGCCGAGGCGTTTGCCGAATGGTGTTTCCAACTCTACCGCCACGACGTCGATGTCCGGATCGAGCAGATGCTCGAGAAGTCATCCATCGTGAACCGGACGGGCGTGAACCTCTACAACCGCATCCAGCGCGCCGCCCCCTGGCTGCACAAGATTTTCTACACGCTGATCGAATTGCTGAGCTACCTGAACCACCGCGGAGTCACCTTCGGCGCCGGCTACTACGAGGCGGTCCTCCGCGACTACAAACCGCACCTGGTGTTCAGCGTGCACGACTGCCTCAACCGCGGCTATTTCCAGGCGGCCCGCGACTTCCTCGGCGCCGGAAAAGTCCGCTGCGCCACCTACTGCGGCGAGTTCTCGGGCGGCTGGGGCTATTCGCGCAACTGGATCGAGCCCTCGGTCGACCTCTACATTTCCCGCACCCAGACGGCGAACGACTACGCGATCAAGCAGGGCATCCCGCGCGAGAAATCGCGCGTGCGGGGCTACCTGATGCTGCCGCGCGCCCGGCTCGAAGTGCTGAGCCCGGAGGAACGGCGCACCTTTCGGGCGAAGCAGCTCGGGCTCGATCCCGACAAGTTCACCGTCTTCCTGGCCACCGGCGGCAATGGCGCCAACAACCACCACGATCTGCTGCCCGCGCTGCTCCAGCACGCGGATCGGGTCCAGGCCATCATCATCTGCGGTCGCAACAAGGAAACCTACAACGAGATCGTCCACTGGCGCGCCATCCACCCCGAGTTCACCTGCTACCTCGAGGGCTACTCCGAAAGCGTCCACCTGCTCATGCAGGCCAGCGACGCGATCGTGACGCGCGGCGGCACCACCACCTGCGCCAAGGCGCTGAATTTCCAGTGCCCGATTATCTTCAATGCCTTTGGCGGCATCATGCCGCAAGAGGAGCTCACCTGGAAATTTTTCCGCAATGGGGCCGCCTGCGAGAAGATCGAGGGCCCGGGTGATTTCGCGCGGCTGATCAAGACCTGGATGAGCGATCCGGCCTCGTACGAGCGGCTCCGCGATAATTTCCTCCGGCTCCGGTACGAGGAGGATCCCACCATCGTCATCGACGAGCTCGTGAATCTCGCGAACGAGGTCGCCCGCGCGAAGCTCAAGCGCCGCGCCTTCCCGCCCGACCGGCCCAATGCGGCCGGCCGCGAGCCCTCCCAGGCGATTCGGGAATTCGTGGTGCGGCCGGAGTCGCCGGCTTCTTCCTCGTGATTCATCATCCTGGCGGGAATCATGGGGACGCGGCGCCGTCGCCGCCGGTTGGCCAAGGGCGCTCGCGCAATGCGCTTGGCCGCGACCCCGCCCTCCCGCTAGCTTCGCCCCAATTTGTCCGCCGCGCCGCCCGTCATCGCTTATTTCTTCACGACCTTTCCGAAAAACACGGAGACGTTCCTCCAGCGTGAAATCATCGGATTGCGCGGCCTCGGGGCGAACCTGCGCATCTATTCGCTGTGGGGCGGCGGCGGGACTTTTCGCCGCGTGCCGATCGTGACGTTCAACAAGTGGCGTCTTTTCACCCTGCTCTGGCTGATCCCGTACGAGTCCTGGCGCCGGCCGGCGGTCCTGGGCCAGTTGTTGCGCGGGCTGTTCACCCGCCGCGCGCCGTCCTGGCAAAATTTCTGGGAAAACATGCTCGGCGCCGGCTTTGCCTGCTGGCAGCTCCGCGCGTTCCGCCGCGATCCGCCGGCCCTGATTCACGCCGCGTGGGGCGGCGCCCCGGCCACCGCCGCCTGGCTGATGTGGCGGGTCGATGGCCACCGCTTCAGTGCCGCCGCCCATGCCTATGATATTTTCGAGCACGGCGGCGACTGGTGGTTGCGCGAGAAGCTGGCGCACGCCGCTTTCGTCCACACGTCCACCGCCATGGGCCGGCGCGCGCTCATCGCCCGCGGACTCGCTCCCGACCGCGTCGTGTGCATCCACCGGGGCCTCGATCAACTGCCCGCACTGAAACCGCTGCGCGCCTCCCGCGCCCCACTCCACCTGGTTTGCGTGGCCCGGCTCGTCGAAAAAAAGGGGCTCGATCTTCAAATGCGAATCTACGCCGTCCTCCGGGCGGCGGGCGTCCCGTTTGTCGCCCGGATCGTCGGCGATGGGCCGTTGCGCGCCGAACTGGAAAAGCTGGCCGGAAAACTGGGCCTCGCCGCGGACGTCGTCTTCACCGGGCACCTGCCGCAACCAGGGGTGTGGGACCAGCTCGCCTGGGCCGATGTGCTGCTCCACACCGGTGTCATCGCGCCCAGCGGCGATCGGGACGGATTGCCCAATGTGATTCCGGAGGCGATGTCCGCCGGCGTGCTCGTCATCACGTCCCCCGCCGCGGCCACGACCGAGGCCATCACCCACGAAGTCACCGGTTTGGTCGTGCCGGTCGAGGCGCCCGAAAAATGGGTCGCGGCCCTCCGCCGTTTGGCCGACGACGATCCGTTCGCCGAGCGGCTCCGGCTCGCGGCGCGCCGCTGGGTGGAGGAGAATTTCGATGCGCACCGGAATGCCGCGCGGCTATTGGCGGAATTCCAGCGCACGCTCGCCGCATGATTTATTTCGATGTGTCGAAGACCGGCGCCGCGACCCATCGCTCCGGGCTCACCCGCGTCAGCGCGCGGCTGCAAGCCGGCCTCGCCGGGCGGGCCACCCCGGTGCGCTGGGCGGAATGGGACCGCCGCGTGCGCGCCCCGGACTGGTTTTTCACCAGCGAACTTTTTTCCGAGGAGGAGCGCCCGGGCTTCAGGGCGTTTCTCGAGGCGCGGGCCTGCCGCCTGGGCGCGGTGTTCCACGACGCGATTCCCCTCAAGCATCCGCACATCACCTGGCCCCAGAGCGTCGCCCGCCACCCGGGCTACCTGAAACTGCTCGCGCGCTTCGATCGCGTCTGGGCAGTGTCGCGGGCGAGCGCGGAGGAACTCACCGCGTTCTGGCGATGGCAGGGCATCCCGGCAGTTCCCCCGGTCGCGGTGCTGCCGCTGGGCGCGGATTTCGACGGGCGGCCCCGGGTGACGCAGCCGACCCCGCCCGCGCGCGGCGCCGTGCCGGTGCTGCTTTGCGTGGGAATTGTCGAGCCGCGCAAAAACCAGGGTTTCCTGATCGAAGTCTGCGCTGATCTCTGGGCAGAAGGACTCGCGTTCGAGTTGCACCTCGTTGGTCGGGTGAACCCGCATTTCGGTCCGCCGATCATCGCCCGGATGAAAGCGCTCCAACGCCGGCACTCGTCATTGCACTTTCACGCCGGCGCCAGCGATGACGCGGTCGCCCGGCTCTACGCCCGCGCTCGCGCGACCGTTTTTCCCACCTTGGCCGAAGGGTGCGGGTTGCCGCTGCTGGAATCGTTGTGGCGCGGCGTGCCCTGCGTGTGCAGCGATCTGCCGGCGCTGCTCGAGAATGCCGCCGGGGGTGGATGCCTGCCCGTGCCCGTGAACGATCAACCGGCCTGGACCGCCGCGCTGCGCCGCATTCTCACCGATGACGTGCACCAGGCGCGACTGGTCAAGGAAGCCACTGCACGCGAACTGCCCACGTGGGCCAGGGCGGCCGAAACCTTGGGCGCTGCGCTGCGCTAGCCAGCCCGGGAACGAATCACCTCGGGCCCGCGGGCACGGCACCCGCCGCATTCGCCGCCGTATCCGTGCTGGAGGCGCTGGACATTCCGTCAGCACTGGTCAGGGGCTGCCCGCGATTCGTATCGAGCGCATTGATCGCCTTTTCCCGGATTGCGGCAATGGTCGGCGAATTCTGGGGAATCTCGATGCGCGTCTCCGCCCGCGTATCGGTCGCGATGTAAGTGGCCGCCACGCTGCAGAGCAACGGCATCGCCGTCTCGATCCGGCCGGAAATGCCGAGGACGGCGACGCGCACGTCCCACATTTCAGCGCCGGTGGCCTTGTCGAGGGACCCTTGGGGATTGGCGCGGGCGGAGAGTTGGAGAAACGTTTCGCGGGCCGCGGGATCGACGCGGGGCGTCGAATCCTGCCCGAAGCCGACCTCGATGATCACGTCCGGCGCCGCATTGGCAGGTGCCTCGAACATCCCGACTGAGCCGAGCGCGGCATCCACGCAGGCCTTCACCACTGGCACCTGCACCGGGACCGAGCTGACCATCGATTTCTTGGCCACCAGCCGGTAGGACTGGCCGGAGGGTTTCGCCGCGCCGGGCGCGCTCAGGGCGTCCACCAGCACCTTGTGCTTGGGCGTGAATAAATTCTGGCAGCCGGCCGCCACCAGCAGCACCACGGCTGCGGCCAAGGGGGACCAGCGCGAGACACACGAGGGGGGATTCATGCCTTTGGCGGTGCTCTGTAATACCTGAGCGCGCGGAAATCGCAACTGGAGACGCGCAACGGCGGCATTACTGCGCTGCCCGCGGGCGGAAACGGTCTATTCCATTTTCACCCGCGCCCGATAAAATGCATCGCAAAGAGCGTAAATTTCCTTGGGCGAGCCCAAGGTGAGTGCCTCCACGGCCAGCGCCCGCGCATCCGCCATGGTCATGGCGCGAATGAGATATTTCACCTGCGGCAGCCAGGCGGGCGACATGCTGAGGCAGTCGACCCCGAGTCCCAGCAGCAGTGGCGCGAAAACCGGATCGCCCGCCATTTCGCCACAGACGCTCACCGGGAGCTTGTGCCGGTGCGCCTCGTCCACGATGTGCCGCAGGGTGCGGATAATCGCCGGGTGCGTCGGCTCGTACAGGTGCGCGATGCGATCATTCACGCGATCGATCGCCAGCAGGTACTGGATGAGGTCGTTGGTGCCGATGCTGAAGAAGGCGCATTCCTTCGCCAGCAGGTCGGCCGTGGCGGCCGCGCTGGGGATTTCAATCATCGTGCCAATCTCCATCGCCTCGTCGAAGGCGACATTGCGCGCGCGCAACTCGCGCCGGCACTCGGCCAGCACCGCATTGGCGCGGGTGAGTTCCTCGGTGCCGCTGATCATCGGGTACATGATCTTCACCTTGCCAAACGCGCTCGCCATCAGGATCGCCCGGAGCTGCACCTTGAAGATATCCTGGTGCTCGAGGCAGAAGCGAATCGCGCGAAACCCCATGAACGGGTTGTTCTCCTTCGGAAAGAGATCCGCCTGGCCGACCATCGGCTTGTCGCCCCCGAGGTCCAGGGTGCGAATGACCACCGGCTGCGGCGCCATCGCCTCCACCACCGCCTTGTAGGCCACGAACTGCTCCTGCTCGTTCGGCATCCGGGCCGCGCTGAGAAACAGGAATTCCGTCCGGTATAACCCGATCCCCTCGGCAAAATAAGCCTTCGCCTTCGTCACCTCCTCCGCCTTCTCGATGTTCGCCATCAACTGCACCGTGACGCCGTCGAGCGTCACGGCCGGCTGGCGGTTCACCTCCAGCAGCCGCGCCTCGAAGGATTTTTTCCGCTCCTGGATCTTGCCGTAACGGAACAGCGTCGTCTCGGAGGGATTCAGGATGACGATGCCGTCGTACCCATCGACGATCGCCCAATCGCCATTCGTGACCCGCTGGGTCAGGTTGCGCAGCGCCACCACCGAGGGGATCCGCATGGAGCGGGCGACGATGACGGCGTGGCTCGTCTTGCTGCCTGAATCCATCACCAACGCCAGCGCCGCCGAGCGATCCAGCGTGGCCGAATCGGAGGGCGAGATGTCGTTGGCGATCACGATGCGTTGATCCGCCAGGCGATTGAGCGTGTTTTCCGCCTGCCCCAGCAGGTTCTGTAACACGCGCTGCGCCACGTCGCGCAGGTCGCCCGCGCGCTCGCGCAGGTACTCGTCGTCGATCTCGGAAAAGGCCTGCACGTACCGCGACGAAATCTTGTGAAAGCAGGTCTCGATGTTCCGCCCCGTCGCCTCGAACTCGCGGATCGTCTCCCCGATCAGCGCCTCGTCCTCGAGTACCATGAGATGGGCATCGAAGATCGCGGCCTCCTCCGGCCCGATGTTCTTCTCCACTTCATTCTTGATCTTGGTGATCTGCTGGCGGGTCACCACCAGCGCCCGATCGAAGCGCGCGACCTCGTCGATCCTTTTCTCCGGCTCGACCTGGTAGCCCGGCACCTCGACGTCGCTCTGGATGTAGACGAAAATCTGCCCGTACGCGATCCCCTGCGAGGCAGCGATGCCTTGCACGGTGACTTCAATTTTCGCGTCCGGAGCCATGAGGAAAAACGAGCTACGCCGGGCGCGCGGGGTGTCGCGGCGGGCGTCCGACGATAACGCTCCCCGTGCGCAACAGCGTCAATGCGGATTTGTGTCAGGATTCCGCGCAGCGCCATCGCCGCCGAGCCGCGTTTCGATCACGAAGGCCGACTCACCCCACGCCGCCCGGATCGCCGCGACCACGGCCGGGACCGGCGCATCCTCGCGCAGCAGCGCAAAACAGGCGCTGCCGCTGCCACTCATCCGCGGCTGCAACCCAAAGTCGGTGCGCAGCCGATCCAGCAACAGCGGCAGCGCGGGAAACTTGGCGAAGGCCGGGGGCTCCATCGTATTCCACAGCAGTTCTTCCACCGCCGCGTGCCCGGATCCCAACCACGCCGCCAGCCGGGCCTCCGCCTCCGCCGCCGCCAGATAGCTCGCCGGCGCGCCCGCCGCCAGACGGGCGTAAGCC
>JBKJRG010000847.1:0-13841 GCA_046594805.1 Opitutaceae bacterium
ACCTGCCAGATGGCCGCGGCGGTGACGGCCTGGCGGCCGACTGTCGCTATGAAGCTTCCGAACAGATAGTCGCGGTAGTTGCCGATGCGCAGCGCCGCGTAGGCGTCATGCGCAGGAGGGTCGGGCGGAAAAGCGGCCATTGGCGGCACGCACTCAGGAGTGGATTGGGGGCGGTGGCAAGGGGACGCACGGGGTAGCGGAACGCATGCGCGTTTCCTCGTTGGGCCAGGCACGAAACGCTCACGCGTTCGGCTACGCGGAGGGCAGAGGCGCCTTCGCCGCGTTATGGCTTGGAAGCGACTGCGGGAGATTTTAGACCAGCTCCTTTCGCATGACTCCCTTGCGTCTCGTTTTCCTCGGGTCGGATCCCATCGCGCTGCCGGTGCTCAACTGGCTGGCGGGCGAAGGCGGCGGCGGCGCGCAGGTGGTCGCGGTGTTCACCCAGCCGGATCGCGCCACGGGCCGGGGGCAGAAGGTTCAGTCGAATGCGATCAAGGGATTCGCGCTCGAGCGCGGCTGGCCGGTGCTTCAACCGGAGAAAATCACCGAGGAAGTCCGCCTTCAGCTTGCCGGGTTCCAGCCCGATGTGGCCCTCGTGTTCGCGTACGGACACATCCTGCGCGATGACTTTATCGCCACGCCGCGGCTCGGGGCGCTCAACCTCCACACCTCCATCCTGCCGAAATACCGCGGCGCCTCTCCCATCCAGACCGCGATCGCAAATGGCGAACGCGAAACCGGCGTCACGCTCATGCGCATCGTGCGCAAACTCGATGCCGGTCCGCTGGCCGCGGTTGAACGGGTGCCGATCGAGCCATCCGACACGGCGCTCGCCGTCGAGGCCAGGCTCGCAGCGGCCTGCGTTCCGCTGTTAGAAAGCGCACTCCCGCGGCTGGGCGCGGGCACGTTGGTATTCACGCCCCAGGATGACGCAGCCGCGACTTATTGCCGGAAGCTGGAGAAGGAGGATGGCGCGCTGGATTTCGCGGCGCCGGCGGCGGTGCTGGCCGCGCGGGTTAATGGATTGTTTCCGTGGCCGGCGTGCACGGTGGAAATCGAGGGGCAGGGCGTGAAAATCGGGTTGGCGGACGTGGCAGAGAGCCAGGTCGGCGACCTGGCCTACAGGCATGCTGCGGGGACGGTGATTGCGACTGAAGGAGCGGGATTGCTGGTGGCGACCAGTGAAGGGGTGCTGCGTCTTCGGCGACTGCAGCGGCCGGGCGGAAAAATGCTGGAGGCAGCGGAATTCCTGCGCGGGTTTCCGGTGGCGGTCGGCACGCGGCTCGTTTCGCGGCCGATGCCTCCGCTGGTCGTGGTGCGGTGACCGATAAGAATCGTGGCTGCGGCGTCCTGCCGCAGTCCGGATCTGCGGCAGGATGCCGCAGCCACTGGGCTTACTTCGGGGTTTCGGGTCGACGATACGTCGAGGCGGGAGATTTCGCCGCGGCTAATTTCTCGCGCGCCTCGTTCGGTAGGTCGACGCGACTGATCGGGAGATAGGTAATGATGACGATGCGTTGAGCCGTGATGGGCATTTGTACGCGCATACGGGTCACAGGTTGTGACGATTCGACCTTCACCTCATAGTCGCGGATGACGTCGCCTTGGACGTTTACTGTAAAGGTAACGTAGGTGCTCGGCTGCGAGGGATCCTCTTCGGTTGAGACGGAGCCATCGGTGCGCACCCAGCCGCGGGCAATGTAAGTGTCGCCGGACGATTCAATGAGGACGGTCGCCTTGAGAAAGGGCACCAGTTCCTGATCGGGGCGGCGGACGTCTGGGCGGTCCGCGCGGCGGAGCCAGCGATAGCGGGGCGTCACGCCCTGGCCCTGCAGGCGTTCCTCGGCGAGCGCGCTCAGGATTTCGCGATCTGTCATCCAACCGTCCGGAGTCCTGGTGATCATCGCGCCGCCGGCGGCGATGACGGTGTCGAGCCGCACGCCATCCGACCATTCGCGCTGGATCAGGGTGTCCCCGGCCCGATCGATTGCGCCCTTGATGTGGGGCGAGGTGTTCTGTTGGACGGTCGTGATGGTGCCGCGGCGGGTCTCGAGCTGTTGCGCCACGGGACCCGGGTCCGCGTTGATGACTTCCCAGGAATAACTTTTCTGATCGCGCAGGCGCTCCAGCGCATTGGCGAGCGCGGTCGGCAGCGCGGCGAAGGTGGCGGGCGCTGCGCCGAGCAGGAAGCAAAGGGCAGCCTGCGCCAGGGGGAAAGGGGTGGGACAGCGCACGATTCATCATCGTTAACGCCGTAAGCTGAAGGTCAATTCCGGGTGCGAGGGTGCGCGCCCGCACAACCCGCTTGTTTTCGTTAATCCTTTCGGCAAGCTGCAACCACATGTGGAGAATGGTGCTTTTCTGTTGTGGGCTGACGGCCTTGGCCTGCGCGCAAAACGGGCCTTCGGCCCTAGATTACGCGAACCTGCGCGAGGACTTGCGTGGGCTGACGCAGCGGGTGGGCGACCTCAGCATCAAGGTGGAGCAGCTCGAGCGCGAAAACGCGGAGCTCCGCCAGAAAGCCAGCGCAGCGGATCGGGCGTATGCCACGGTGGCGCAGTTGCACGAGGCAGAAGCGGATATGAAGCGCAACATTCGCACGGCGGTCACCGCGTCGCAATCCGACACGCTGGAGAAGGTGGGGGTGCAGCTGGAAAAACTCGGCAAACAAACGAACGTGGCGATCGATTCGCTGGCGAAAGCGCAGGCGACGCGGCCCGTGGTGCAGTCCAGCTTCCCCGAAACTTTTACCAAGGAAGGCATCAGTTACACGGTGCAGAAAGGCGACACGCTCGCCGTCATCGCAAAAAAAACCGGCGCCAAGCAGCAGGATATCATCAACGCCAACAAGATTTCCGATCCGTCGCGCATCACGGTCGGGCAAACCCTATTCGTCCCCGGAGGCAAGTAAGCATGTCGGCAGCACCCAAATCCCGTCTTGGCCGCGGGCTCGGCGGCCTGATTGCCGCGGCGAAGCCCGCGGCGGCACCCTCTGAAACTGTGCCGGCCGTCCCGGCCGGGACCACAGCCGTTGCCTCCGGTCAGTCGGGGGGCGCGCCGGGTTACCTCGAGATCGGCGTGCACCTGATCGAGCCAAGCCCATACCAGGCGCGCCGGGAGATTTCGCCCGAGCAGTTGACCGAGCTGGCGGACAGCATCCGGTCCGAGGGGCTGCTTCAGCCGATCGTGGTGCGGAAGTCCGGGGACAAATTCCAGCTGATTGCCGGCGAGCGGCGCTGGCGTGCGTTCCAGTTGCTGAAGATCAAGGCGATCCCGGCGCGGATCGTCGAGGCGAGCAACGCCTCCTCGGCCGCGCTCGGCTTGATCGAGAACCTGCAGCGGGAAGGCTTGAACCCGCTCGAGGAGGCGCACGGTTATGCGAGCCTCATCCGCGATTTTGATCTGACCCAGGAGAATGCCGCGGAGCGGGTGGGGAAGGGTCGGGCCACGGTGGCGAACGCCCTGCGGCTGCTCTCGCTCGATGGCGAGCTCCAGGGGTTCATCGCGAAGAGCCTCTTGAGCGTCGGGCATGCGAAAGTACTGCTGGGGATCGATGACCCGGCCCAGCGTGCATTGCTGGCGAGACGGGTGATTGAAGAAGGCCTGAGCGTGCGTGCGACCGAGAAACTGACGCACACGGCGCGGGCGAATGGCGGCTCTACCGCCCCACGGGCGGCGAAACCGCATCTCTCAATCAAAGACGCCGCGACCGTGAGCGGCATCGAGAAAAAACTCACTTCCCACCTGGGCGCCCGCGTGGCGGTCTTGCACACCCCGAAGAAAGGGCGAATCGTGATCGAGTATCGCGGCAACGAAGACCTGCAGAGGTTGTTGGAGAAGTTGGGCGTTGAGGCTTGAGCGGGTGGAACGTCTGCCGTTGTAGGCCAGGTCGCTGACCAGGTCGCTGACCTGGCTTCGGACGCCAGCTCGGCGAGCTGTCCTGCAACATCGGTGCAGACAGTCGCCTGCGCACCATTCCCGTGTGGCGGCACCTCGGGTATTTTAGCCGGTCGCATCGTCGCATTGACAACGGTCCCCTCCGAATGCACTTCTGACCCTTTCACATGTTAAGCGTCCTCCTTACCATCCTAACGGTCGTACTCATCATCGTTTCGTTGTTCCTGATCCTCGTCGTGCTGGCGCAGAAGACGAAGGACGGGGGCATGGGCGCCGCCTTGGGCGGTGGCGCGGCGGAAGCGGCCTTCGGTGCCGAGACCGGCAACGTGCTGAGCAAGTCCACCATCTACGCCGCCGTTGTTTTCTTCGTGCTGGCGTTCGTGCTCTACCTTGGGCGCATCTATGAGCGCAGTCATGGCCGCGGGGGCGGGGCGTTGCCCGTGATCGCTGCACCCGCGGTCGTATCGCCGACCGCGCCCACCACCGCCCCGGTGACTGGTACCGCGCCTGGTTCCGCGTCGACCACCGTGACGTTGCCCGGCACCGGCACCGCGGCTGCGCCTATCAACCCGGCTCCAGCGCCGGCGCCGGCGGCCACCACCCCGGCACCTGAAGCGCCGAAGAAGTAGCTCCGGCCATGTCCTGGTTGGGTCGCACATCGCCTGCCTTCCTTAGGCGGGCGTTTTTTGTTTACGCGTTCCTCGCGGTCTCGGGAAACGCCGCGGTTCCTGCCGCGCCGGCCAGCGTCAACGCGGCCGAGGCGGCGCGGATCCTCGCCGAGTTCCGCCAGTCGGGAATCGCCGGCCAATACTATCTCGCGTTCGAGTTGCAGGCGTTGCCGCGGCGGGGCGCCACGCAGATTTTCCAAGGCAGATTGTGGGGCAGCCGAAATGCGGGAGGCCCCCTGACGCGGGTGGAGTTGACCGACGCCAAGGGCACCAGACATCGGTTGCTGGTCCAAAACGGCGAGAAGCCCGGCGTCTGGCGCTGGGCGGATGGCCGCGTCGTGGGCTTGGGGGTCGCCGACCTTTTCGCGCCGGTGATTCCGGGGGTGGAGCTCACGGCGTTCGACCTGCAGATGCCGTTTCTTTTCTGGCCGGATGCAAAGCTGCAGAGCATCGACAAAGTCCGCGGCCGGCCGGCGCACACTTTTCTGTTTCGCGCGCCCCCGGAATTCACGGCGCAGCATCCCCAAGTGGCCGCGGCTCGCGCGTCGCTCGATGTCCAGATGAACGCCCTCGTTCAAACCGAGCTGCTCGATGCCGGGGGCAAGGTGATCAAGCGGTTCTCGCCGCTCAGCCTGAAGGTCATCGACAAACAGGCGCTGCCGAAGGCGGTGGACTTTCGCAATGAGGCCACGGGCGACAAGGCGCGGATGCAAATCACCGCCGCCGCGCTCGGCTTGGAGCTCGGGCAGGCGCTTTTCGCGCCGGCGGCGCTGGCGGAAGACGGGCGTCCGCCTGCGGCCGAGAAACTGGTTCGGCTCGATTGATGAAGCGCGCCACGGCCCCGCGCGCGATCGTCTTTGATCTGGATGGGACGTTGCTGGACAGCCTGTCGCTCGTCCTGGAGGCGCTCCGGCACGCGCTCGAACCTTATGGGGTGAAACCCACCATGGCTATTTTCCCGCTGCTGGGCGGGCCGCCGGAGCGTTTCCTGCGGACTTTGGTGAAGGATCCGAGGCATGTGCCCGTGGTGATGGAGCGACTGGCCGAGTATCACCATGTGAACGGTCATCGGTTGCGGCCCTTCCCAGGGGTGGCGGCTTTGCTGGCGTCCTTGCGGGAGCGGGACGTCCAACTGGCCCTTTGGACCGGTCGCGACGGGATGTCCGGCCGGTGGCTGTTGGATCACCACGGCCTGACGGAATATTTTGCCGCCGTGGTTTACGGCGACGACCTGCCGACCCACAAACCAGAACCGGAAGGATTGCGGGCCATCATGGCACGGCTGGGGGTGAGCCCGGCTGAGACGGTCTTCGTGGGCGATGCCGATGTCGACGTGATGGGCGGCGTGTCTTGCGGGGTGGATACCCTTCTCATCCGGCAGGGCCGGGACCTTGCCCCCGAGCTGGTGGCGCGCTGCTGGCATACGGTAGGGTCGCCCGCAGAGGCGTTCGCGGTGCTGCTGAACCTGGTTCCGTCTGCCGGAAACCCCCGGCACGGCCCTTGAACCGGACCACGAATCCTTCGTAAGAGTCTCGGCTACCGGACACAGTGTTGAATTTAACTGTTGCCGCGGTGCGGTCCCCGGTGCTGCACTGCGCCCCTCGCCGAAGCCTTTAAGCCCTTTACGTCGTATGGCCAAATCATCCCGCAAGCCGTCCGCCCCGCTGACCTTTGATCTGCCGGAGTCCCTGATCTCCCGCATTGAAGCATGCCGCCGCGGGCACAGCTTTCGCACCGCCAGTGAAGTCGTGCGCACCGCAATCGCCGATTATGATTTCGAGGACTGCAAACCCGAACGCGATCCGCACCGGCAGATTTCCGTGCGCATCACCTCGGATCAGCGCGCCATGTTGAAGCGCTATGCCCGGCAGAAGGACGCGAGCGTCGGCGAACTGCTGCGGCTGGCCCTCGAGGCGATGCCCGTGCGGGGCAAAAAGAAAAAGTAAGCTCGCGCCCTCGCGCGGTCACGGTTGTCGGGCGCAGCACGCTGCGCTCTTTTTTTTTGAGCGGATGTTCGGCCAGCGATGGCGCAGCGACGAACGTGAGTGCGTGGGCGAGTGGTTGAGCGCGCAGGCGAGCCGCAGACTCCACATTATGGCGGGCATTGTCTGGTAGCTGCGAGTGTGAGCGAGTGGAAGCCGGCGTGCGCCTGGCGCGTCATCCGCTCGACGGGGTTACGCCCGCGCACCGGGCTTGCCTTTCGCAAACGCCGACCCTTTGGTCAGAGCGTTTGTCCATGAGCAATTCTCCCGCTGCACTCTCCACCTGGGCCCGCAATGTTTCACCATCGCCGACGCTCGCCGTCGATGCGAAGGCCAAGGCGCTGGCAGCCGCGGGCGAGGATGTTTGTGGCTTCGCGGCGGGAGAGCCCGACTTCGACACGCCCGAGCACATCAAAGAGGCGTGCATCGCCGCGCTGCGCAGCGGCAAAACCAAGTATGCGCCCACGCCCGGCATCGAGCCGCTGCGCCAGGCCATCGCGGAACGCTATGGCGCCGAGTATCGGCTGAAGGTGGCCCCCGGCCAGGTTGTCGTCAGCCCGGGCGGAAAATATTCCTGTTATCTGGCGATCATGGCGACCTGCTCGCCGGGCGACGAGGTGATCATCCCGGCGCCCTTCTGGGTGAGTTATCCGGAAATGGTGAAGCTGGCGGGAGCGACCCCGAAGCTGGTGCTCGCCGACGACACGACGGGTTTCAAACTCACCCCGGCGCAACTGCAGGCGGCCATCACACCCAAGACGAAGCTGCTCGTGCTGAATTCGCCGTCGAATCCGACGGGCGCGGTCTACACCCGGGCCGAGCTCGAGGCGTTGGTGGCGGTGGCGATGAAGCACAATCTCTACCTGCTTTCCGACGAAATGTATGAGCATCTCGTGTACGACGGCGTCACGCCGAGCTGCGTCGCGACCTTCAGTCCGGAGGCCGAGGCGCGCACGATCGTCGTCGCCGGGTTTTCCAAGACCTACTCGATGACCGGCTGGCGGCTCGGCACGCTCGTCGCTCCGCCGCCGATCGCGAAGGCGTGCTCCGAGCTCCAGAGCCAGATGTCCTCGAACGCCACCACCTTTGCCCAATACGGCGCGCTGGCCGCGTTGCAGGAAAAGGAGAAGACGGCGGCGGCGTTGAAGATGATGCTCGCGGCCTTCGATCGTCGCCGGAAATTGCTGCATGCCGAGCTGAACAAGATTCCTGGCGTGAAGTGCCTGCTCGCGCAGGGTGCGTTTTATCTTTTCCCCAACATTGCGAGTTTCGGGCTGAAGGATCTGGATTTCTGCAACCGCCTCCTCGAGCAGGAGAAGGTCGCCGCCGTCCCCGGCAGCGCCTTCGGGGCCGAGGGCTATCTGCGGCTCAGTTACGCGACGAGCGACGCCATCATCCAGAAGGGTGTCACGCGGCTGGCGAATTTCTGCGCGACGCTGAAGTGCTGACGCGCGTTGGGTCGGTAGGGGCGTCGCTTGACGACGCCCGCGGACTGGAGGTGGCGTTCGCACGCATGGGCGTAGGCAAGCGACGCCCCTGCGATGTTGACCGGAATGTAGCTCGGGCAGAACAAATCCCTCCAGCCTGTCCTTCGGACGCCGACTCGTTCGTTGAGTCACTATTCTTCCATGCTCCTCGTCGCGACCCTCCTCGCTGCCCTCGCGTTTCTTGTTTCCACCGACGCCAATTCGGCGGGCGGCGGCGAGTGAGGCGTGTCTTCGTTCAGCGCAGGACCACGTCCACGTGCTCGCCCGGGCGCAGCTCGAGGCCGGAGGGAATCGCGAACTCGATGCGCAGGCCGGTTTCGGGCGCGGGCGTCGTCGGGAGCCGCATCGCGGCCAGAATCGTGGGTGAAATGGTTTCGAGCGCAGCGCCGACCTGCGTGATGGTGGTGGCGGCCGTTTGCCGGACGGATCCGCGGGTGCGAATCTCAACGGCCTGCCCCGGCTTCGGGGTGAACGGCAGGGGCTGCCGCAAATAGCCGGCGAGCCGGTCTGACTTCGTCGCGGTAAGTCGCAGGATCGTTTCCCCGGCAATGACCGTTTCGCCGAGCTTGCGCAGCACGACGGAAACAACTCCCTCAATCGGTGCGATCAGCGGGACGGGGGCCAGCTCCGCCTCGGCGAGCTGCAACTTGGCCTCCTGCACTTTGAGGGCCGCGGCGAGGGCCGACTCGCCCGACAGTCCGGAATTAGAGGCATCAGCGGCAGCGTTCTCGCGGAGAATCGGCTCGAGCCGCGCGATTAAACGGTTGGTTTCCTCGACCTGCGCGGCGAGCGATTCGCGAGCTAGTTTCAGCTGGGTAAAATTGTCATCGGTCAACAGGCCGGCGCGGTGGAGCGGGTCCGCGCGCGCCAGATCGGCTTCCGCCTGTTGCAGCCGGCCCTGCAACGCGGCGCGTTCGACGCGGTGGGCCATCCAGTCCAGTTGGAGCCGCTCGAATTCCAGCGCGACCCGCTGCCGATCGGTCGCGCCCTGCATCGTCGCGCTGAGCATGCCCACTTCGGCGCGGATGACCGCAAGCGTCGCGTCGAGCATGCGCGGGTTGGCGGCGGCGACGTGGCCGACGACTTCGCCCGCCCGCACGCGTTGGTGCAGGCCGACCTTCAGGCTGGCGAGCACGCCGGCCTGCGTGGCGCGGAGTTCGGAGCCGACGACTTCCGCCTCGGCCACGAGAGCCGAGTGGGTGATCGCGCGTCCCCACATCCAGGCCACGAGCAGCACACCGGCGGCAAACATCAGGCGCGGCAGGTAAAGCAGCCGGACCTCGCGCCAGCGTTGCGCGGGCGGGGTCGGGATGGGGGCAAGCAGTCTCGGGTCCATGCGCTAGATTTCCGATTCGTCCGCCGCCTGCACGCTGGACACGCGATCCACCCCCGGCAGCTCGGCCAGTTCGCTCAGCAGCTCGGCCGCGCGCGCGGGATCCCGCAGCAAGACCCGGTAGGAAAGATTGGCGCCTTCGGTCCCTTTGCCGAAATGCTGGTTGGCGACATGGACCCGGAGGCTGTGCCGCTGGAGCAACTGGCCCACGGCGGGCAGCTCGGCGGCCGGGCGCGTCCACCGCAGATTGAGGATCAGGTCGAAACGGTGCCGGGTGCCGGAGGCCGTCATCCAGAGGAAGAGGAACAAGCCTGACAAGCCGAGCCCGCCCACAATGGCGGACGAGAATTTCTGCGTGCCGCAGGCCGTTCCGAGGATGATGACGGCGAGCACGAAGCAGGTGTCGAGCGTATCGCGGAGGACGTTGCGGAAACGCACGACGGCAAACACGGCAATGAGGCCGAAAGCGGTGATGAGGTTGTTCGACATGACCATCAGGACGAGCGCCACGAGGACGGGCAGCACGATGAGGGAAACGACGAACGAGCGGGAGTAGGAAACTCCGGAGTGGGTGTAGACGTAAACCCAGGCGATCAACTGGCCAAACAGGTAGGCCAGCACCAGCGCGATGACGAGCGCCTGGAAACTCGTGGGCGACGCGGCGTAATCGCCTTCAAAGAGGGCGTTGAAGGCGTTCATTTGCGGTTGGGGCCGAGCGCGCCGCGCACCGCCGCCGAGGCATCGAGCCAGGGGGCGCTGGTGGCGGTGGAAGTGACCGCGTGGCCCCACTCGAAGCCGGTGCGCCGCTGCGCGACCTTTTGTTCGCCCAGCATGACGACGCCCTGGACATATTTCGCCGCGCCGCTGCTCTTCAGATCGAAGCCGCGGACCATTTCAATCAGCCAGGTCGGCATCCGATCGGTGAACTTCAGCTCGAGAATCACGACGTGGGGAAACACCTCAACCGCATCGTCGATCGTGGTGCCCAGCTCGCCGCCGAATTCCGGGCCCATGCGCACGGCGCGATCGATCGTGACGCGCACGGTCGCCTCGCCGTTGACATAGGCCTCGCGCAGGTAGGCGTTGTGTGCGCGGGGGGCGGCCTGCAGCCGCTCGACCAGCTGCCAGAAGTCGACCAAGTCGACCCACTGGCGGGGATTCCAGGCGTGGAGATGGTCCGGGCTCGGGCTCTCACCGGCCAGCAGCGAATGGACCGCCTCGCGGCGGACGCGGGCGCGCTGCTTCACGATGCCCTCGTTTATCCGGTGCTTGATTTCGAAGCAGACCGGCGATGCAGGGTTATCGTCGTAATAGCGGATACGCAGCTTGAACCGGTTGCGGTCGCCATCATTGGCAGCCCGATACGTCGCCAGCAGGTTCGAATCCAGGTAAAGGGTGTGGACGGCGTAGGAATTGTCGGGCTTGCCCTTGGCAAATTCGTCCGGCTCCAGGTAGCTGCTGAGGAAGCTCCGGATCGCCAGGGCGACCTCTTCCCGGATGATATATTTGATTTCGCGCCGCTGGCGCTGGGCCCGGTCAATCGACATCGCGAACCCGATGATCGGCGCGAGGAACGAATTCACGCAACCGGAAAATGGAGCGGTGAATACGCGCCGTGGGCCACTCAATTTGAGGCGAAACGCCAAGCAGGGAGGGGGACGTCTAAACCGCAACAATTCAGAAGAGCTCTGCCCACGGAACACACCGAACACACGGAATGAATAGATTGCACCTGTTGGGCGGGGATGAACCTCATTCACCAACCGGTTCGCCCTTCCAGTCCGACGCACGCACCTACCTGCGTTTCGCTTCCGTGTGTTCAGTGTGTTCCGTGGGCAAATTCAGATATCTTGATTGAATGGATCCGTATAGGATCGGCTCTCAACCTAGGCCCGCTGCGGAGCGGGCCCCACCCCGGGCAGCGATCTCACCGCGCCGGAAGCTCGTAGACTTCAACCATGGCCGCGCCGGTCGTGTCGCCCGCGCCCGTCACGGTGGCGGTGTACTGACCGGGCATGAGGGTGATGACGATGGCCGCATCCTTGCTGCCGGCCGGCAGGGGGAACGCGCCGGTCGCTGCACTGGCCGCCTCGATGTCGGCGGCGGAGGCCGGCACCTGGTTGACGCCTGTGGCCTGGGCGCTGCCCCAATCGTCGTTCAAAGCGACGCCGGCGCCCGTGGAGGAGTAAAGATTAAGCGTAGGGTTGACCAGGGTGCCGGGCACGCCGAACTGCGCGAGCGCCGGGCCGATGCCCCGGATCAGGACGCGCTTGGGTGCATTGCCCGCCACCACGAAACCGACGGTCAAGGCGCCTTCACCCGAGTCGACGAATCCGCGGCTCGAAAGATTGACGAGCTGCTGGCCGGTGACGGCGGTGCCCGCATCGTAGACTTCCAGCAGGGCGATGCCGCTGCCGCCGTTGGCCATCACCTGCGCCGAGTAGGCCCCAGGCGCCAACGTGACGAGGACCGCCGCATCCGTGCTGCCATTGGAGAGCGCAAACGCGCCCAGCCGGTTGGCGGCCGCGCTGACGTCGGCGTTGGCGTTCCAGTCGTCATTACTTGCCAGGATCTCGCCGCCGGAGCCATAAACCCGCAGCGACGGATTCGTCAGGGCGTTTTGAATACCGAAGGGAGTCAGGCCCGGACCCACGGCCCGGACGAGCACCTGTTTCGGCGTGGTTCCGTTAATCACAAAACCGGCGATGAACGAGCGGCTCGCGTCGCCGTCGACCACCCTCATCCGCGCGGAGAGGTTAAGCATCCGATCCGTTCGCTCGACCGCGGCGCTGAGTCCGGCGAACGCGGCGATACGGTTGCCCGCTGAGATCGTACCGCTGAGGCCGCCCCCCGTGCCAGTCGTACCAGAGATGAATCCCGTGGGTGAAACCTGGACGTTGAAGCTCCCGTCGGTCCCGAAGGTACCCATGCCGGCGCTCGTGGTCGCGCCCCCCATCGTCAGGGCGTAAGACTGACCGTTCGAACCGCCGATCACATAGGTGACACCGGACGCGGAGCCAATCGTGCTGGCGGTGTAAGCGCCCGCGAAGGCGGCCGTCGGGCCCGTGGCGGACTGCACTTGCGCCGAGAAATTGACGCCGGAATCGGTGAACCGTCCGGTCAGCACGCCGTCGAGGACGCGGCCGCTAATCCGGCGCGTCGCGCCCGTGGAGCTCGTGGCCCCGGCCGCAAACGAGCCATCGGCATTGACGTTAAACGCAATTGCCACCGCTTCGCCCGTGGCAGCGTCTCGGGTGAGCAGCAGGCCGCGTTGGTTGTCGGCCGAAATGGTGGCCGCGAGAACGTCGGTGCCGCTCTGGCCAAAGTAAACCTGCTGGCCGGTGGCGCGGACATTGAACGCCAGGGTGGAATCGGGTGCAGCGTTGAACGTGGCGTTGCCGGCCTGACTGGCGCGCACAATGACGGTGCCGGCCGCCCCGGTGAAGGTCAGGGTATTGCCGCTCATAATTGCCGGGCCGCTCACCAGCGTGTAGCTGACGGGCAGGCCGGAATTGGCGGTGGAGGCGAGCGTGACAGTGCCGCCCGTGGTGAGCTGCTCGCCCACGGTCGGGACGCTGAGGGATTGGGACGCCTTCTGCGCACTGAACGTCACGTCGACACTCGAGGCCGCAGTCGTGGTGTTGCCCGGCTGCGCAGCGCGGACAATGACGGGACCGGTGCCGGTGATCGTCAGCACGCTGCCACTGACGGTGGCGTTGCCGCTGACCACGCTGTAATTGATGGGAAGATTCGACGTGGTGGTGGCGCCCAGGTTGATCGGCTGATTAAGGACCATGACGCCGACCGGGCTGGTGAAGGTGATGGCCTGGGGGACGGTGGCCGTGACCGGCGGCGGAGTGGCCGCCGGCGGCGTGAACACCGGAGGCGTGATGACGGGTGGTGCGAGGGGAGCAATCGTGAGGGTGGCCGACGCCGAGCCCTGGTAGGTCGCGTGATTAATGGTCGCCTGGACGAGATAGGAGCCCGCCGCAGAGGGAGCGGTGCTGCTACCGTTATAGGTCAGCAAAACCGGCAGGGCCGCGGGGGTGGTGGCCGCGGTCGCGTTTTTCGGCGTGCCGTTATACACGTGCGAAAGGTTGCTCAAAGTGATCGGGGCGGTGGCCTTGGCCACGACGAAACTCTGGGAAAGCGAGGCGAACAAGTGGGTCGCGATGTGTCCGGATTGCGTGAGCTCCAAGACCACGGTGCCGACGCCGGTGAGCGTCACGGTGTTGCCCGAAACGGTGGCGGGTCCGCTGGTGACCGCGAGCGTCGTGGGCAAACCCGAACTCGAAGTGGGATTAAGCGTAAACGGCGCGGCGCCGAATACGCGATTGGCGAGCGTGGGTGAACCGAAGCTCAGCGTTTGCGCGAGTCGGAGATCAGGGTTGACGACGAAAGTGCCGGTGACCGTGCCGGCGTAGGTGGGACTGTCGATGGTGGCGACGACCGCGTACGTGCCGACGGCCGCGGG
>JBKJRG010000902.1:0-2813 GCA_046594805.1 Opitutaceae bacterium
ACCAAAGCGCGTCAAATCCGCTCCGTGCAGGCCATGGCCACCCACAGCGGCCGGTCCGTGAAGCGGCTCTGGCGGGAGCAAAAGGATCGCGCCGCCAACCCCGAGGCGTTTCGCGCCAAGGCCCGGGCTGAACACGAACCCGATTTCGAGGAAGAGGCCGAGGATGCCGGCCGCCGCTACGACGCGCGTCGCGAAGACTTCGAGGCCGGGCCGGCCACGCGTCGTACCGTCGCCGCGCGCGATATCTATCGGCGGCTCGTGCAGCGCCTCCACCCGGATCGCGGCGGCGCGTGGACTCCGGCGCGCCAGCGGCTCTGGCATGAAGTGCAGAAGGCGTGGGCGACGGGCGACAGCGACTGGCTCGCCCGGCTCGAGGTGGAATGGGAGACCGCGCACGAGGTGGTCGGGCCGAAATCGCCCCTGAGCCGGCTGCGCGGGGCCATCGAGGAACTGCACGCGGCCCGGCGCGACACCGAGCGCAAGCTGCGCGAGTACCGCACGGCGATCCAATGGCGCTTCTCGCTAACCGAAGCGCGGCGCGAGGCCCTGGCGCACCGGGTCGAGGCAGGATTTCTCCGCGACTTCACGTTTCTCCGCCGCCAACTCCAATATCTCAACGCCACCATCGCCGCGTGGGAGGAAGATTGGACACGCGCGGATAGTCGCCTGAAAACCAAGCGTCGGCGCACGACGTTTCAGCGGCGAAAGTAGGCAGCGTCGCCGCGAGAATCGTGTCGAGAACCGTCGGATCAGGTCTCGGGCCGTGGCCTGCACCGGTCGCGCACCCGCGTTTTCACGTAATGCGTGAAAATCGATCGTTCGCCCCGTGAGCCGGTCGACGAGGGCGGCGGGGCTACCGCCGTTTGTGGCTTTGCCTCTCCGCGCGGCCCGCTGCCGCCCTGCAAAGGCCGCTCGACTACCCCTCGGGCGTCCGTTAGCCCAATCGTTTTCTCATGCCCAAGCCCGACAGCCCAATGGAAAAATTCCTCGAACGGACCATCTTTGCGAGCCGCTGGCTCCAGGCGCCGCTGTACGTCGGCCTCATTCTCGCGCAGGGCGTCTACGTCTACCAGTTTTTCGTCGAGTTGTGGCATCTGATGCATGCGGCGGTGACCCAGACCGTGCCGAGCGATGCGGGGGCCATGCCGATGAGCACGTTCATCATGATGGCGGTGCTGGGGCTGATCGACGTCGTCATGATCGCGAATCTCCTTATCATGGTCATAATCGGCGGCTACGAGACCTTCGTCTCTCGGTTAAACCTCGACGACCACGACGACCAGCCCGAGTGGTTGAGTCACGTCAACGCGGGCGTCCTTAAAGTGAAGCTGGCGACGGCACTCATCAGTATTTCCTCCATCCACCTGCTCAAGACGTTCATCACCGTGATCACCCCGGCGGCGAGCGGTACCGTGGATCACGAGGGCGTGAAGTGGCAGGTGATCATTCACCTGGCATTTGTGCTGTCGGCGATTGCGCTGGCGTGGACGGACAAGCTGATGATGGCGGGCGTGAAGGCGCAGGCGACGGAGTCGCACTGACGGTGTGCGGCTAATACCCGTGAGGGGTGGGGCTACTGTCGAGCTGTTGGGCTGAGATCGGTGTTGTGGCCGCGCGGCATCGGCCGATTGTCCTGAGCACTTTCCTCCGCTTAGCGGTGGAATTGGGGTAAGTAAGAAAGCAATGCCCGCCGTATAGGGGTATACGGCGGGCTCTTTTTTGCCCGGCTTTCTGGGGCCTCTTGCTCGCGAGACCTAGAATCCAAAACTCAGATCTCAAAACCGGCGAGTCCGGGCGTGACTATCTCTCATCCGTGGCGTCTTATCGCGCCATGAAGCAAACCCCGCTTCCCGCTACGTTCCAGATCTACGCGCCCCGGCGGACTTTTCTCCGGCAGCTCGCGCTCGGTTCCGCCCTGTTCGCCGTGCCCGGACTTTTCGCCGAACAGCTCACGCTTACGCCGAAGCAGACCGAGGGGCCGTTTTACCCCGACATCCTGCCACTCGACACCGATAACGATCTAATCGTGGTCAACGACGGGCTGACTCCGGCGGTGGGCGAGATTTCCTGGCTCACCGGCCGGCTCCTCAGCGCGAACGGCAGCCCGATCCGCAATGCCACGATCGAAATCTGGCAGTGCGACTCCACCGGCGTGTACCTGCACACCAAGACCGGCGGCGACAAGGCGAAGCGCGACAAGAACTTTCAATGCTTCGGCCGCTTCGTCACCGGCTCCACGGGTGAATACGTTTTCCGCACGATCAAGCCCGTCCCCTATCCTGGCCGCGCGCCGCACATCCATCTTGCGGTGAAACGGAAGGGCCAGAAGGAGCTCATCACCCAGTGCTACATCAAGGGCCATCCGGGTAATGAAAAGGATGGCACCTGGAACCGGATCACCGATCCGAAGCAGCGCGAGAACGTCAGCCTCGACTTCGCGCCGTTGGCCGGTTCGAAGACGGGGGAGCTGACGGCGCGTTTCGATGTGGTCGTGGGCTTCACGCCCGAGCACGTTTGAGCAACGGCCGAAGGATTGTTTCCGTTCTTCCGCGTTTCCGCGATTAAGCGAACCAACCGCGGAACTGCGGAAGGGCGGAAACGCGGAATAGGGCTGTGTCGGCGCGCTGTGGCCTCTGTGACCCGCGCCTTGTTTGAGGATGAATTTCCCCTTTAGCGCGGCGTCGTCGTCGGTGCGTCCGCCGCCGCCGCGCCCGCTGGCAAGAACAGTGTGCGATTGCTCAGGTCGCGCGCGTCGTCGGGCCGGGGATAATCCCGCCAGAGCCAACGCAGCATTTCCGGCAGAATCGCACCGC
>JBKJRG010000034.1:0-5843 GCA_046594805.1 Opitutaceae bacterium
GCCCAGGCGTGTCCGCGGGTTGGAGCACCCGCCGTGCACCGAGGAGAAACGAGTGACTCAGTGGCAGGGGCGTCGCTTGACAATGGTCTTCGCGCGCGTCGTCAAGCGGCGCCCCTACCTCGGTTAGAAGTTCACCGTGGTCGTGAAGGTAAACTTCCGCGGCTCGGGGTGCACGAAGCCGCTCAAGACCTGCATCCGCGGATTCGATCCGGCCACGGTGAGGGCGTTGTTGGTGCCTTGGCCCGTGAACTGGCCGGCTTGAATGACGCTATAGCTGTTCCACTGGGGGTCGTCGTCGTCCAACAGGTTCATGACATTGATCTGAAAACGAGCGGTGTACTTGCCAAAGCGGCGCGTGTAGTTGGCGCCCGCGCTGGTGGTCCACGTCGGCGGAACCCACAGGTAATCCCACGCGGCTTCGGTCGTTTGTTGCAGGGAGGGATTGACGTTCTGATACTTTAATCGCGCGTCCCGGCTGCCTTGTTTGCTGTGGCCGCGATAATTGACGCCGCCATTGATGCCGACGCCGCGCAGTCGCCCTTCGGTGAACCGATAGGATCCGGCCAGGTTGATGCGGTGTCGCGGTCCGTTGCCGATCGTACCGGAGGTGGAGCCGTTGAAACTGTTTTCAATGTTCAGCAGTGCATCGCGGATCAGAATTGGGTCGAGGATCGTCCGGCCGCCGATCACCTGTCCCGCCGCGGCGGCCGCTCCCGCCTGCCATTCGGTGAGATGCTTCGCCGCATATTCACGGCGGCCGATGCTCTCGGCTGACGTGGTCACCGTGGGGTGCGAGTAATTGGCGGTGAAGGTCAGGTTCCGCGAGGGATTGGCGGTCACTTCAAATTCCCAGCCTTCCAGCTTGCGATCGCTCAGATCGCGGAACGGACCGAAGTTCGTTTTCGCGGGGTCGGTGTAGCCGAGATTTATCCAGATGTTCGAGATGTCGCCCGTGCTGCCGAAGTTGCCGAGCTGACCTTTCTGATCGGTGTCGTAGTGGGTGAGCGTGGCGTAGAGCACGCCATTCGGCACCGAGTAACGGACGCCGAAATCGAGGGTTTCCGAGAAGGGCGGAGAGGGACGCTCGCCGGTATAGAGAGTGGTCCCGGTGGGCGGGTTGGTGAAGTTCTGGGAGTAGTTGGCGATGAAGCCGAGCGGGGCGAGGAAACGGAACCGGGCCGGGAACGGATAAACCACCAATCCGCCGTTCTTGCTCGTGCGGAAGTTGGTGATCGTCGAACGGAAATCGCGCTGGTTCACGCCCGTCGCCGGATTGAAGCCGCCCATCAGGAGAGCATAGTTGTTCGCCGCGGTGTCGAAGCCGATGTTGGCCAGGTTGCCGCCCTTGTTGCGATCGCGCCGAGCGCCCAGGGTAAGTGCGAGGCGGTCGTGGAAGAGCGTGGTCTGCGACACAATCTGGCCGTAGACGGACTGACTCCTGTTGTCGGCGGCGAACCCCGTAGCGACATTGCGGAACGTCATGGCCGGATCCAGCCGGGACATCGCCTCGGCATTCAGGATCGGCGCGATGGCTGGCCGGGGGTTGTCGTAATAGATCCGGAAATTGAGCGTGTTGACGTTGTTCGTCGGGTTAAGCTGGGCGGGATTGTTCGTCCAGCGCCACGCCCGGTTCCACGCTTCGTATTTCCCCCGGTTGCGGCCGCCGTTCAGGTTGAAGCGCTGCTTCAGGCCAAACCATTTTGGCACTTCGAAAGAGTAATTGGTCGTGAGTTGGAACGTCCGGTTGAAGTTCTGTTGATACTGGCTGTTTTGTCCGAATTCGGAGTACGCCTTCAGGAAATTCGGGTTCGACTGACCGTTGGGCAGGAGCCGGTTCACATCGATGCGGTAGTCGCCGGGGAGTCCCTGCGCGTAGAGCGTCGTCGGGTCGACGTCGCTCTGCAGATAAGTGAGCTGAAGGTGGAGATTCTGGGTGAAGCGATGATCGAGGGTGAGGATCATCGTGTTGTTGTCGCGGTCGGCGATGTTGTCGATCGGACCCATCCGAAAGCTCTTCGAAAACCCGGGGTGGAAGTTCGGGTGCACGTCGGGACGTCCGCCCCAGGGAATTTGATAGCCGAGGCCGGTGGATTGATACTGGAAGCCGCGGTAGTTGAGGAGGCTGTTGGTGCCGTGATTGAAGACGAGACGGTCGTTCGTCTGGCTGATCACTCCCAAGCCAGCTGCAGCGGCATTGGCAATCTGCGCGTTGTTATCGTTCACCGTCGTGCGGTTCCAGAACGTGGCCTGGTCGCCATACGTGCGGCGGTATTGGATGTTCCATTCCGAACTCTTTTCGTACTGCGCGCGGACTTGGGTATTGTCCGAAAACCGGAAGGCAGTCGCCAGCGTGATCGCGTTCTGCTTGTTTTCGGTGTCCTTCAGGTAGCTCTTGGTATTCTGGTGCAGCGCATTCACGCGCACGCCAAACCGCTCGAAGCCCTGGTTGAAATCGAGGGTGGCGCGGTAGCTGCCGTAACTATCCACGCGCGTGCTCGCGCCGACGGTGCGGGCATCGTAACGGATTTGTTTGCTGCTGCTGCCCTGCAAGCCGCCGGGGCCGCCGCTGCCGAACATCAGCGCATTGGGCCCACGGGAAAAATCGAAGCGCTCGGAGTTATAGCTGTCGGCCACGAAGAACTGCACGAAGCCGTCGCGCATGGGGTAGTTGCCGCTGCCGCCGGCGCCGCGGAAGTTGCTCTCGAAACGGTTGCCGCCGAAGGGCCCCGATTCCCCGCCGGTCGGCGGATCCATGTTCAGCGTCCACGCCGCCGCCTGGTTCATGTCGGTGATGTCGAAGTCCTCGAGGAACTGCTTCGTCATGACGGAAATGGAGGCGGAGGAGAGCGCCAGCGGCGTATCGACCCGGCCGCCGGAAAGCGTGTTGCCGGCGGCATAACCGCGGTCCTTGTCCGTCCGCACCTGGAAGGGAGTCAGGACAATGGTCGCGCCCTTGACCTCGGCCTCGAGCGCGGCCTGCTCATCGGGCTCGAGGACGCCGTTGCTGTTTTTGTCGTGTTTGGCCAGCTGGGCGGCGGTGGGCACCTTCGTGACCGTGGCGGGCGCAGCAGGCGTCTGCGCGGGAAGCTGGGATAGAAGTGCGCCAACGGCGCCGACGAGGGCGATGCAGCGGGGGCGCAGCAGCGCAGTCAGGGGGAGTTGCGTGAACATGGCAGTTAGGCAGGGTGGGGGTTCTAGCGGGCGCCGCCATGGGGGTCAGCGGCGAGGAGAAAAGAGCCCGCGCCAAACACGGGCTCCGAAGTTATCCGGTCCGGCGCAGCGCTCGGTGGTAGGGCGTCGTCAAGCGACGCCCCTACCGGTGCGGTGCTCAGAACGACAGCGTGGTGGTGAGGCTGATTTTACGCGGTTCGAGTTGGACGAACCCGCTCCGCACTTGCATGCGTGGATTGCCGCCTGGCACGGTGAGGGCGTTGCCATTGTTCGTGACCGCGTTGGGCAGATTTTGCAGTTGGCCGGCCGGGATGACACTATAGCTGCTCCATTGCGGCTTATCGTAATCCAGCAAGTTCGTAATATTGATTTGGAACCGCGCAGTATATCTGCCGAACCGACGGGTGTAGTTGGCGCCTGCGACCACGGAGTAAGTGGGATCCACCCAGAGATAATCGTAGGCTGCCTCGACTCCTTGTGCGGTGGTGGGGGCGGCGGTGCCGGGAATCTGGAACTTGATCCGGGCGTCGCGGCTGCCGACTTTCCTATGAGCGCGGTAGTTCACGCCGGCGTTCAAACCGAGTCCAGTCAGCTTCCCTTCCCTGAAGCGGTAGGAGCCTGCGAGGTTCACGCGATGCCGTTCCAAGTTGTTCCCCAGCGTGCCGGAGGTCGTGCCGTTGAAGCTATTTTCAATATTCAGCACGGCTTGCTGGATGGCCGCGGGGTCGAGAATCGTGCGCCCGTTGATCACCTGGCCGGTGGTGGCCCGGGCGCCCGCCTGGTACTCCGCTTGATTCGCGGCGAAGAAGGCCCGCCGATCCCTGCTCTCGTAGACGGTATAGACGATCGGATGTGAGTAATTCGCCGTGAGCGTGATGTTCCGCGTCGGGTTGGCGGTAATCTCGGCTTCCCATCCTTCCAGCTTCCGGGAGGCGCTGTCCTGATAGTTGAAACCGGTGGTGCCGGTCAACGCCGGGTCCGTGTACCCCAGATTTCGGTATAAATTCTGGAAGTCTCCCCGGTTGCCCCAGGTGCTCAGTTGGTCAGTTTGGGTGGTCCGATAATTGGTGAGTGTCACGTAGGCGATGCCATCGCCGACGGCATAGCGGAGACCCCAATCTTTCGTGGTCGAGCGGGTGAGCGGCGGATCATTCCCGGTGATCAGCGGAATCGTGGCGTTGGCAATCTGGGCGAAATTAGAGGAGTAATTGGCGACGAAACCCAGAGGAGCGAGGAACCGGTTTTTCACCGCGGCAAATGGATAGGTCACCAGACCGCCGCTCGGGCTGTTCTGCCAAATCTGTCGTTTGCGGTGCAGACCTGGCACGTTTACCCCGAAACCGTTGTCGAAACCGCCGATATTTTGAAACGTGACAGGATCGTTGCCGATTCGGTTCAAGAAATCGCCCTGAACCCGGTCGCGCCGGAAACTCCCGGTGAGCGCGAGGCGTTCGTTAAAGAACGTCGTTTGGGAAACAAGCTGGGCGTAAGCGATTGTTCGCTGGTTGATGTTTCCGCCCGTCTCGACGAACCGCCAGTTGACCCCTGGCACGTTGGGCGGCGTGACTGACTCGAGGCTGGGGCGGGGTTGATCCCAGTAGATGCGATAGCGGAGAGCATTCAGGGTGGCGTTGTTGACATCGGCGGACGCGGGATTGTTGGCCCAGCGCCAGGCCGAACTTTTCGCCTCAAACGTCGTTCGCCGCCAGCCCGCGTTCATGCTGAAACGCTGGGTGAGATCGAACAGCCGCGGAGCCACGAACCGGTAGGTTCCCGCCATTTTGTATTCGCGGACTTTGTCCTGTTGATACTGGTAGTTCTGCTGAAAATCGGAATACGCCTTGCCGAAGTTCGGATTGGTGGCCCCGCTGGGTAGCAGGCGATTGACGTCGATCCGATAGTCGCCCGGAAGCTGGTCGGTGAAATCGTAGTGGGGGTCCCCGTCATTCTTCACAATTCCAAGTTGGACATACAAATTGGAACTGAACCGGTGATCGATCCAGTAGGACTGGGCGTTGAAATCGCGATCGATGCGGGCATCGGCCGGCCCGAGGAAAAACTTCTTGTCTACGCCGGGCTTGAAGTTGGGCAGGTCGGCACGACCCTCCCATGGAATTTGGAAACCCAGGCCAACCGTGGAATATTGATTGCCGCGGTAATTGATCAGACTGTTCGTGCCGAAATTCCAAACCTGGTAGTCATTCGTCTGGCTGATTACTCCGAGTCCAAAATCGCCCGGGGCGGCGATGGCGCTGTTATCACTGTTGATGCGGGTGCCATTCCACCGGGAGGCCTGTTCGCTATAAGTGCGGCGGTAGGCGACATTTGATTCCGCATCCCGCTGCACTTCGGCGCGAAACTGCGTCTTGTCCGTCAGCTTGAGGGTGAAGGCGCCGGTCAGGCCGTTTTGCTGATTGCTGGTGCCGTCCTGGTAGGCTTTGATGTCCTGTCGTAGGAGATTGAGGCGCACCGCCATCCGGCCCACACCGTAATTGGTGTCTATTGTTGCCCGGTACCCTCCGAAAGTATCGAGGCGAAGGCTGGTGCTGGCGAATCGGCTGTTGAGGCGTGCCTGTTTGCTCGTGCTTCCCTGAAGTCCACCGGGACCGCCGTCGCCGAAGAGCGCCGCATTGGGTCCCCGCGAAAAGTCGAAGCGCTCGGAATTGTAGGTG
>JBKJRG010000103.1:0-7055 GCA_046594805.1 Opitutaceae bacterium
TCTTTGGCGAGTTCTTGACGGAGGCGCGCGGCGGGCGACACCCTCGCGCGATGTCCACCGGCGAACTCGTCACGAAGCGCAAGCTTCCGCTAGTGAAGCTCGCGATCGTGGGGTTGATCCTCGCGGTGGTGGGATTGCTGGTTTTGCGCGAGGTTGGGCTGGCCCGGCTGAAGGAATGGCTCGACCAATTAATCGCGGTGATTCGCGACATGGGGCCGGTGGTCTTTTTCGGCGCGATGACGATCCTGCCCGCGTTTGGCGTGCCGATGCTCGCTTTCACCATCCCGGCGGGCGAGGCGTTCCGGACGCAACTCGGGCTCGGCGGGGTCATCGCCATCGCGCTCACCTGCATCGCGCTGAACCTGGCGTTTGGCTATTGGATTTCGCGCTATGCGCTGCGGCCCCTGCTCACCCGGCTGCTCACGCGCTATGGCTACAGTGTC
The DNA here is from genome assembly GCA_046594805.1 of Opitutaceae bacterium. Lineage (GTDB taxonomy): Bacteria > Verrucomicrobiota > Verrucomicrobiia > Opitutales > Opitutaceae > ER46. The sequence goes on from JBKJRG010000103.1 coordinate 444, forward strand.
CCGCGCGTCACCCCGGAAAACGCCCTCAGCGTAACGCTCCTCGTGCGCCTGACGCCCGGTCCACCGTACGCGATGCAGGCCTGGCTGCTCGGCTGCGCGGAGGTGCCGTTCCGCCTCTACCTGATTGTGTCGTGGCTGGCGGTACTCCCGTACGCCGTGGCCGGGATCATTCTCGGCGAGGGCATTTTCAAGGGAAACTTCAAGGCCATCATCGGCGGCGTGGGCGTGATCGTGGCCGGGGCGATCCTCGTGCAATGGATGCGCCGGAAATATTTGCGCCGTGAAAGCTGAGCTCGATCTGGGCGACGGCCACCGGCCGGAAAGTGTCAGCGAGTTCACCCGCCGGGTGAAGGGGGTGCTTGAAACCGGCATCCGGCCCTGCTGGGTACGCGGCGAGGTGTCGAATCTCCGCGCCCAAGCGAGCGGGCATGTTTATTTTTCGCTCAAGGATGCGGGCGCGCAGCTGAGCGCGGTGCTGTTCCGCGGCGACGCCCTGCGCCAGGCGGTGAAATTGCGCGATGGGTTGCAGGTCGTGGTCTACGGCGAAATCAGCCTCTACGAGGCCCGGGGCCAATACCAGTTGATCGTCCGGGTCGTGGTCGACGACGGCGTCGGGCGGCTGCAGCGGGAATTCGAGGCGTTGAAAGCACGGCTGGCGGCGGAAGGCCTGTTTGCCCCGGAGCGAAAAAAAGCGATCCCGGCGATGCCGCTGACCGTGGGCTTCATCACGTCGCCCAGCGGGGCAGCGGTGCAGGACTTCGCGCGGATTATTTTGCGCCGAAAATGGTGCGGCCGCGTGGTCGTCCTGCCGGCCAAAGTACAGGGTGAAGGTGCGGCGGCCGAGATGATCGCCATGCTGCGCCTGGCCGAAAAACTGGCGATCTTCGACCTGCTGGTCATCGGGCGCGGCGGCGGCAGCCTGGAGGATCTGTGGGCCTTTAATGAAGAGGCGCTGGTGCGCGCAGTCGCGGCCTGTCCGCTGCCGATCATTTCGGCGGTCGGCCACGAAATCGATTTCACGCTGTGCGATTTCGCGGCGGATCTTCGCGCGGAAACGCCGAGCGCGGCCGCGGAGTTGATCACCAGCCATTTTGTCGAGTGCCGCGACCGGGTCGGGCAGGCCGGGGAGGCGCTGCGGGCGCTCGCGACCGCCGGGGTGCGGGGGGCGATGGCGACCCTGGATCACCTGCGGTCCCGGTTGCGCCTGCTCACCCCCGCGGCGCAGATCGAGCAAGGTCACCTGCGCCTGGATGATCTCGCGAACCGGCTGGCCGCGGCCGGGCGGCATTCGTTGCAGGCGCGGCGCCAGCAACTCAGCGCGGCCCGCGCCGCCTTCGAGCGGCACGCACCGGAGCGGCGGGTACAGGAGCAGTCGCAGCGGTTACTCTCGCTTTGGAAACGCCTGCAGGCGGCAAGCCCGCGCTCCGTCCTTCATCGCGGTTTCGTGATGATGCGCGATGTCGAAGGACGCCCCGTGGTCCGGCGCGCCACGGTGAAACCGGGCCAGCGGCTGGCCGCCGAATTCGCGGACGGGATTATTCCGGTCCGGTCCGAGGAGGCCTGAACGCCGCCCGGGGAGTGGCGACATTTCGCTTGGCAGGGCCGGGTTTATAATAATTATCAATACGCTCGCCCACCCTTTGGGCGGGGCCTGACCCTGATTACCGGACACCATGAACCCTATTCTATTCCACCCGCGGCGCGCCCTGCGCCCCCTCCTGGCCGGCGCGGCTTCCGCGCTGTTCGTGTTCAGTCCCTTCGGGGCTCGCGCCCAAAACCCGTCTCCCGCCACGTCCGCCGAGGCGAGCAGTGAAGTGGTGAAGCTTTCGGAGTTTCAGGTTACCACCTCGGCCGACAAGGGGTATCGCGCGGGAAATTCCGTCTCCGCCACGCGCATCGACACGCCGATCAAGGACCTGCCTTTTGCGATCAGCGCGTTTACCCAGCAATTCATCACCGATGTCGGGGCCCGGGATCTCTTCGACGTGGTGAAATACGCGCCGGGCGTCACGAGCGCGGGCCGCGAATTCAACGCGGGCAATGCGGTCTACACCATCCGCGGTTTCGACCAGGCGCCGCAGCACAACGGCTTCGTCGGCGAAGGCTACGTCGACACGGTGAGCGTCGAGCGCGTCGAAGTTGTCAAAGGCCCCTCGTCCGTGCTTTACGGTCAGGTCGCGCCCGGCGGCACGGTGAACTACATCACGAAGCGCCCGGGCGCGAAACCGTTCGTGGTGTGGAACGGCCAGGTGGGCAGCCATGATTTCTGGCGCACTTCGCTGGATCTCAACCAGCCGCTGGCGGGGCAGAAACTGCTTTTCCGGATGAATGCCGCGTTCGAAAACGCCTTGGAATACATCGAACCCGGCAAGCAACGCACCACCGTGCTCGCCCCGGTGATCACCTGGCGCATCACCGACCGCGTCGCCCTGACCGTCGACTATCAATGGTTCTCCCGCCGTGAGACGCCGCCCTTCAATCACTTCAAACCCAACATCGAGGTCGTGGCCTTGCCGCCCGCGAGCGGGTTGCTCAGCGCGACCGGTGTGCTGGTGCGACCGGACAACAGCGATCTTGGCTTCCTCTCGTATTATCCCCTCTCGCGGAAATTCAATTACGTGTCGAACAACGATCATCGCTTCTCCGACTTCGAGTCGATCAACGCCGAGCTGACCGCGAAGCTCTCCGATACGTGGAGCGCCCGCGCGAATTTCAACTGGAACAAGCGCCGGGTCGCGCAAAAGCTGACCGGCCTCGGGGCGGTGAGTGTCACGGTGCCGGCGAGTTATTATCCGGCTGGCGCCCCGCTGCCGATTTCCGCCGCGAATTATCTCATCGCCGCGAATGCCTACGCGAACGACCTGCTCGGCAACCCGAATCTCGCGCTCAACGCCCCGCAGGCGCAGCTGGGCCGCCGCAAGCGGCTGCAGGAGGATTTCGGCCACGGCAAGGCCTCGCAGCTCGAGTTCGCCGGCAACTTCACCGCCGGCGGCATCAAGGTGAAGCCGCTGGTCGGCGCGTTTTACAACGAGAGCCGCGGCTACGGCCGCCAGCGGCAGACGACGACGGCGCAATTTTTCCCGGTGTGGGACATGAAGAACCCGGCAACGTGGGACTACACCACCGATTTCGATCCGGTCACGCTGCCGTTGACGACCAACAACCGCTCGGTCACGCGCAACAGCGCGGGCTACGGCGTGCTGAATGCGAGTCTGCTGGAGGACCGCCTGACGGTCGTCGCCGGGCTGCGCTACAACAAGTCGACGGGCTCGACGGACAACTTCCTCAATCCGGCGGGCAATCTCGCGAAGGTCTCGAACAAGAAGACGACCCCGCAAATCGGGCTCGGCTGGAAACCGGCGCGCGACTTCATGCTCTACGGCTCCTACAGCACGTCTTACGTGCTCAACGCCGCCGCGCTCCAGATCCAGGGCGTGCCGAGCGGCCCGGCAGCGCCGACGACTTCCGAGGGTTACGAGTTGGGCGTGAAGACGGATTTCCTCAACGGCCGCGTGTCGTCGACCGTCGCCGTGTTCCAAACCGAGCAGGAGGATCGCATCCTGCGGTTCAATTCGTTCACGCCGGCCGGCGTGACGGTCACCAACAGCATGCAGGGCACGCTCGACCGCAGCCGCGGCATCGAGGCGGAGATCACGTGGTCGCCGATGGACAACTGGCAGGTTTACCTGAGTGGCGCGTTGAACGACATCCGGGTGAACAAGGTGCCGGTCGGCGCGGGGGTTTACCTCGGCGCGCATCCCGAAGCGTCCGTGAAGGCGCTCGCGAACCTTTGGACGCGCTACACCTTCGCGCAGGGTGCGCTCAAGGGCTTCTGGATCGGCGGCGGGTTCAACCACACCGGCAAGAAGGCCCAACGCACGAACAACCCGCGGCTCTTCCTGCCGGAGGAGACGCTGTGGAACTCCGCCGTCGGCTACGACTGGCGCTGGGACGGCCACGCGATGAATGTGGTGGTGAACTGGCACAACATGGCCGACACCGAATATTTCCCCGCGAACCAGCAGCGCGGCCAGCCCGGTCGCGTGGTGTTTTCGCTGACCGCGAAATACTGAAAGTTGCGGAGGTGGGGCTGGCTCTCCGAGCCGGTCTGGGTTTCAAGCTGATTCGCGTCCCAACGCGATGCTCACGCTCGAACCCAGTGCGGCTCGGAGAGCCGCCCCCACCTTTAGAAGCACGCTGGAATAATCGCGTGCACTGGATACTGTCATCACCACGATGCGAACCCCTTGGCTTGTCCTTGCCGTCACGTTGGGGCTGGGTGCGGCCGGGGTCGCCGCGGTTCAAATGAAGAATTCCAAAGTCACCTCTCACGGCATCGCGCCTCAGCGCGCGGGGGCACCGGCCTGCGACCCTGCCGCCGCCCTGTCGGCCTGTGGATTGCCCTCCAACGTCGTGATCGACCTGTCAAAGACCGCGGTCCAGCGCACCGAGGTGGAGTGGCGCAGCGTCCTCACGCCGATGCAATATCGGGTCGCCCGCGAGCAGGGCACCGAGCCGCCCTTTCGGAACCCGTATTGGGACCATCACGAGGACGGCGTGTATTTTTCGGTCTGCAGTGCGACGCCGCTGTTCGACAGCCGGGACAAATTTGAGAGCGGCACCGGCTGGCCCAGTTTCACCAAGCCGATCGAACCCGCGTTCGTGGGAGAAAATGTGGATTCGGCCCACGGCATGCGCCGGGTCGAGGTGCACTGCGCCGTCGACGGCGCGCATCTCGGCCACGTCTTCCCCGATGGCCCGCGCGCAGCCGGGGGGCTGCGCTACTGCATCAACAGCGCTTCGCTGCGGTTCATGCCGCGGGTGGAGTACACGGCGTGGACGGCAGAGCGGGTCGCGAAGAAGTAGCGCAGGCGTCCCGCCTGCTCCGAAGTGGCTGCGGCTTCCCCGTTCGACACGCTCAGTTCCCCGAGCCTGCCGAGAGGCAGCCGCAGATCTGCGGCAAGATGCCGCAGCCACACCCGTCGCTCACACCTTCGGAAACTTCACCCACTTCGCCCCGGCCTTGCCGCTCTTCACGGCGGTCTCGATGAATGCCATGCCGGCGATGCCGTCGTCGACCGTCGGGAAATCGTAACCCTCCTTCGGCGCCTTGCGGCCCTCGGCGGCGTCCGCCATCGCCACGGCGGCGGAGCGATAAATATTGGCGAAGGCCTCGATGAATCCTTCCGGATGCGCGAACGGCGTGCGGGTCGCCCCCTGCGCGGCCGGCGAAAGATAACCGTTGCCGCGCCGGTAGATCTGCTGCGGCGCGTCGGCCTTTTTCCAGATCAACTCGTTCGGGTTCTCCTGGAACCATTGCAGCGACCCCTTCGTACCCCAGACGCGGATGTTGATGTTGTTCTCGTCGCCACTCGAAATCTGCGAAGCGAAGAGGATGCCTTTGACGCCGTCCGTCCAGCGCACGAGGCAGTTGCCGTCATCGTCGAGCAGCCGGCCCGGGATGAAGGTCGACAGCTCAGCGCAGATTTCCTGCACCTCGAGCCCGGTGATGTAGCGGGCGAGGTTGTGCGCGTGGGTGCCGATATCGCCCATGCAGTTCGAGACGCCGGAGACGTTCGGGTCCATCCGCCAGTTGGCAATCTTGCTGATCGTGCCCGCCTCGAGCGCGGTGATCGCGTAGCCCTGCGGATACTCGACGACGACCTTCATCAGTTTGCCGAGCTTGCCGCTGCGCACCCACTCGCGCGCCTCCTTCACCATCGGATAGCCGGTGTAATTGTGCGTGAGCGCGAAAACCTTGCCGGACTTACGCACGACTTCGCGGAGCTTGAGGCCTTCCTTGAGCGTGAAACAAAGCGGCTTGTCGCAGACGACGTGGAAGCCCGCCTCGAGAAACGTCTTGGCGACGACCGCGTGCGTGTTGTTGCGCGTGACGATCGAGACGAAGTCGATCCGCTCGCCGGCGGGCAGCGCGGCTTCCTTTTTCGCCATTTCCTCGTAGGTCGCGTAAACGCGCGACGGCTCGAGGTGGAAGTCCTCGCCGGAGAGCCGCGACTTCGCGGGATCGGAGGAGAAGCAGCCCGCCACCAGATCGATTTCACCGTCGAGCCGGGCGGCCATGCGATGCACGGAGCCGATGAAGGCCCCGCGACCGCCGCCGATCATGCCCATGCGAAGTTTGCGTTTCAGTTTCATGAGGATGGAAAATGAATAAAGGGTGCGCGATCGGTGGGAATGCTCGCGCTAGCGCTGGTCGTCCACTCGCTCACGCTCGTGGCTACCAACCGATCACAGCGCGACGGGCTTGCCGGTGGCGGACGACTTGTACGCCGCGTCGATGATCCGCATCAGCGCCAGGGCCTGGTCGGGCGTGTTCAGCGGCTTCTCGGTGCCGTCGATCGTGCGCACAAAATTCATGGCCGAGCGCACCCGGCCCATCGGGGCATCCGGCGGGACGATGATGCTGCGGTTGACCGGCCGGCCGTTCTCGTGGGTGTACAATTCACACGCATCGATCGCCGTCGCATCGATGCCGTCGAGGGCGAACAGCCGCTGCACCATGCCGCCCGCCTTCGCGCCCTGGAAAGTCACCGACACTTCTTCGCGTTTGTTCATCTCCGCCCAGGAAACCTGGAACGACATCGACTGGCC
>JBKJRG010000207.1:0-7788 GCA_046594805.1 Opitutaceae bacterium
TGATCTGCTCGGAGGAGCGGTTCTGCGTGCCGACGAGCGCGATGTTCTTGGTGTACTTGCGCGCGGCTTCGACCGCCTGGCGGCCTTCCCAGATATTGTGCGAGAGGGGCTTTTCGACGTAGACATCCTTGCCCGCCTGCAGCGCGAGGATCGTCATGATCGAATGCTGGTGATTCGGCGTGGCGATGACCACCGCGTCGACCTCTTTGCTCTCGAGCATCTTTCTGTAGTCCTTGTACTCGGCTACGTTCTTCAGGCCGGCCTTCTGCGCCGCGTCGCGGCCCTTCGCGAGGACCTTGTCATCGACGTCGCAAATCGCCGTGAGGATCGCACCGTCGAGCTTCGATTTGTTGCCCGGGAGATAATTCTGCAGGTGACCGAAGCCCTGCGCATTAAAGCCGATGATGCCGATGCGGATGTCGCCATTGGCGCTGCCAGTCGGGGCGGTGGCGCCATAGACGCGGCTGCCGGCGAGGAGGGCGGCGCCGCCGCCGACCATCGAGGCCTTGAGGAAATCTTTGCGGGTCCAGTGATTCATGACGGAGTTGTTGGGTTAACGAAAAGTGCGGGCGAATAGCGGCCGCGCGCGCGACGTGACAGGGGAAAACTCGACCCATTCATCCACGCGAATCCAGCCACGTCAATATCCTCCATCGTTTGCCCGCCCGCCCCCCGACATTCGTCGTCGGACAGACCGAGCCGGGGTCATCGGCAATCCTCCTCAAAGGGTCATCAGGTAAAATACGATGTTGAGCGCGAAGGGGCAAGCGTTGGTCTCGGAAAAGTCCTGAGCGACGGCGAAGGATCGCTGTTAACCTTCGCGCTCGTTAACCACTGGGGTGAACAACCGTCGAGGCGTTCGATCGTGAAATAATCCAGAGATCCTTCGCCTTCGCTCAGGATGACGGCACCAAAGAGAGCGGTGGTTGCGCCGCGAATTTACGCGGGCTCTACCGCCCCGGCCGCAGGTGCCGATCCGCGAACTCCAGAAACGCCGTCCAGTCCGACGCGGTGATGGTGTGTCCACCGGTGTGATAGTGAAACCCCAGCGCCCCTTTGGTCAGCGGCGTGTCGAGGACTGGGAGTTCGGTCGTACCGAGATCCGGCTGTCCCAGCAAACGGTAGACCGGCCCCGCTGCGACCATCGCGAGAAATTCGCCTTTTGGATCCGCCCACTGATCCTGCGTGCCGCCGGTGACGAAGACGGGCCGCGGGGCGCTGAGCGCGATCAGCATGTGGGCGTCGACCGGCATGTCATTCCAGCGGCCGGCGTATTTCTGGAAGTTGCCCGCGAACTGCCAGGGGAAATTCGCGGCCATGTCGTCGACCGACTCGCCCCAATCCCGCCGCGCCAGCGACGAACCCATTTCCCCCGCGCAACTCGAGAACACCAGCGCGAATCGCGGATCGCTCGCGCCGGCCCAGAGCACGGTTTTGCCGAGCCGGGAATGGCCGATGATCCCAACCCGCTTCGCGTCAATCGCGTTGTCCGTTTCAAAGTGGTCGAGAATCCGGCTCGCACCCCAGGACCACGCGGCGACGGTTCCCCATTCGTCCGCCGCCGGTTTTTCCTGGCCGGGCGCGAGGGCCAGCTTGCGCACCCCGGTCAGATTCGCATCCGCGCGATCGCCTTCGAATTCCGTGTAGCGAAACGTGGCATAGCCATAACCACGCGCGAGCATGTCGCCAATCGGCGTTGAATCCCGCGGTGGGCCTTTCTTGGCCGGCGCGTCTGCGCTCGCCGGGACCGCGGGCGCGGGCGGCGGCAGAGTGAGGCCCGCCGGGGCAAAGAAGCTCAGGTTCAAGAGCACCGGCACCGGGCCACGGGCGTTAGCCGGCAAAAAGAGCACGACGTTCACCTTGGGGGCGTCACTCCCCGCTCCGATCCGGCCCACGATGTGTTTGCGGATCGCCTTGCCTTCCATGGCCGCGGAGTCGGTCGCAACGACTTCAAACGTCATCTTCGGCGCATTCGGCGGCACGCGCCCGTAGATTTCGGTTTGATACAGCCGCAGGATTTCCGGCCGCCGCTCGCTGTTCCAGGTGGCGGCATCGCGCACGGGCCGGCCATTCCGCAACACCAGCGGATCGGGCAAAGTATAGGCGCCCACCTTGCTCTCGTCGTAGTTCGAGACGTGTCCCGTCGCCGCATACCGAATCGGGTTGCCGCTCGCATCCTGCTTGGGCCGGACGGGCGCCGGAGCGGGCGCGGGCGTGTCCGCGGCGGGAGCGCTCACGACCAGGGCAAGCGCGAGCAGGGTCCAACTCATTCGGGTCTTTTTCATGGTGGGGAGAAAGTGCGAAGTGCGCGATGCGAAACCCGCGTGGCATCGACCGCAACACCCGTCCCATCGGCGCGTCAGAAAGCGGACGGGATTTTCCAGGTGGGGCTGGCTCTCCGAGCCGGCTTGGGTTGCAGGGCAATTCGCGCGGCCAACACGTGCCCACGCTGGAACCCAGGCCGGTTCGGAGAACCAGCCCCACCCCTTGGCAGCCCCTTCAGCTCTCCCGCGTTTCATCGCTTCCGACTGGATTTATCCGCAGGGCTGGGCCACTTGTTGACCCTCTATGAAACTGCGTTTCTCCTGCACGCTGGGCCTTGCGGCCGGCCTATTGTTCACCGCCCGCACCGCCCGCGCCGATGAAGGCATGTGGCTATACTCCGCGCCGCCGCGCGAAGCCCTCAAGGCCAAGTACGGCTTCGACCTCACCGATGCCTGGCTCGAGCACGTGATGAAATCCTCCGTCCGCTTCAACAGCGGCGGCTCGGGTTCCTTCGTTTCCGCCAACGGCCTGGTGATCACGAACCATCATGTCGGCGCCGATGATCTCCAGAAGCTCAGTGACGAAAAGAACAACTACCTGCGCGACGGCTTCATGGCGAAGTCGCTGGCCGAGGAGAAAAAATGCGTCGATCTCGAGCTGAACGTGCTGCAGTCGATCGAGGACGTCACCGCCCGCGTGAACACCGGCGTCCCCTCCGGCGCCATGGGCGACGCCGCCGCGGCCGCGCGCCGGAAGGTGATCGCGGAGATTGAAAAGGAGTCGCTCGACCAGACCGGGCTGCGCAGCGACGTCGTCACCCTCTACCAGGGCGGGGCCTACCATCTTTATCGTTTCAAGAAATACACCGACGTCCGCCTGGTCTTCGCGCCCGAACAGCAAATCGCCTTTTTCGGCGGCGATCCGGACAACTTCGAGTTTCCCCGGTTCAACCTGGATATCTGTTTTTTCCGCGTCTACGAAAACGGCCAGCCGGCGAAGCTGCAGCATTTCCTCGCGTGGTCGAAGAACGGCACGAAGGAAGGCGAGCTGACGTTCGTCTCGGGCCATCCCGGCAGCACCAACCGCCAGTTCACCATGGCGGAGCTGTCGTCCCTCCGTGACGTGCAATACCCCTACGTCGTCCCGCGGATCAAGCGCATCGAAGTGCTGCTGAAAAACTGGAGCGATCGCAGCGAGGAGAACGCCCGGCGCGCGAAGGACGACCTGTTCGGCTTCCAGAATTCCCGGAAGGTCTACGACGGGCGCCAGGCCGGCCTTTACTCCGCCGCCATCATGGGTCCGAAGACGGCCCAGGAAAAATCGTTCAAGCAGCAGGCCGGCGATCGCGCGGACGGCCGCGAGGTGGGGGCGGCCTATGATCGCATCGCGGAGGCGGTGCAGGCGCAGAGTCGGATTTACAAGCGCTACCGGCTGGTGGAGGGCGGGCACGCGTTCATGAGCGATTCGTTCGGCACCGCGCGCTCGCTGCTCCGCGCGGCCGAGGAACGGCCGAAGCCGAATGGCGAACGGTTGAAGGAATTTGGCGACGCGCGGCGCGAATCGTTCGAACTTGGGCTTTTTTCCGACAAACCCATTTATGCCGATCTGGAAATCCTGCTCCTGAGCGACGCCCTTACCCTGTTCGCGGAGAACCTGGGCTCCGACGATCCGCTCGTGCAGCAGGTGCTCAATGGCCAGTCGCCCCGCGAACGCGCGGCCGCGCTGATCAACGGCACCAAAGTGCGCGACGTGGCCTTCCGGAAAAAACTTTATGAAGGCGGCACCGCCGCCGTGCAGGCGGCAAAGGATCCGATGATCGAACTGGCGCGGCTGGTCGACGCCGAGGCGCGGACCCTCCGCAAGCAGTGGGAAGCCGCGGACGAAACCAAGCAGCAGGCGCACGGCGTGATCGAGAAGGCGCGGTTCGCGATGGAAGGGCCGACCCGCGCGCCCGACGCCACGTTTACGCTGCGCCTCAGCTATGGCCCGGTGAAAGGCTACGAAGAGGCCGGGAAGAAAATTCCCGCCTACACGACGTTTGCCGGGCTCTACGAGCGGAACACCGAGCACAAGAACAAGGAGCCGTTCGATCTCCCGAAACGCTGGCAGGACAAAAAATCCGCACTGAATCTCAGCACCCCTTTCAACTTCCTGAGCACCGAGGACATCATCGGTGGCAACAGTGGCAGCCCGGTGATCAACCGCGCGGGCGAGTTCGTGGGGATTATCTTCGACGGGAACCTGCCCAGCCTGGTGCTGGATTTCGCGTATGAAGACGTGCAGGCCCGGGCCATCAGCGTCGACTCCCGCGGCATCATCGAATCGCTGCGAAAGGTCTACGGCGTCGAGGCGCTCGCGAATGAATTGATCAGCGGGAAGCGGCGGTAGAATTCCCCGGTTTGGAGGTGGGGCTTGGCGCTCCGAGCCGGCCGGAGTTCCCGCGCCCCCGCGCCGCGAGGCACGGTCACGCTGGAACCCACGGCGGCTCGGAGCGCCGCCTCCCCTTCCATCCTGAAATTTGCAGTTTCCGGGGTAGCAACCGCACGTATTCGGGCTTCTCACGTCCCGCGGATTAGGTAGGATCGGGGCCAACCCCAAAGAGGCATGAACGCGGGGCATTCGGCCTGCCGCCTGCTGCGCGATCCTGCCTCGCTCGATGACTCCGCCCGATCCTTCACTCCTTCGAGGCGATGCGCCCGAAACCACCCGGCGCGGCGCCGCCCAGGCCGCGCTGCGCAAGCGCGATCCGGACCTGAAGATGATCAGCGAGAATTTTCCGGAGGGTGCGCTCTATCAATACACCATTACCACCGAAGGCCGGCGCATGTTAACTTACCTCGGCCGCGGCTTCGAGCGGATCTTCGGCGAGCTGCCTCCGGAATTACCCGCCGATATCGGCTGGCTAACGGGAAGAATCAACCCGGCAGACGAGCCGGGCATGGCGGCGGCGGGGGACCACTCGCACCGCGCGATGATCCCGTTCAAGCACGAAGTGCGGATCCGGGGCAGCGATGGCGCAGAGCGCTGGGTCAGCTTCCGCTCCCAGCCCAGGGCGGTGGCCGATGGTAGCGTGGTCTGGGACGGAGCAGTGATCGACGTCACCGAGCGACGCCGCGCCGAGGAATCCGCACAACGCCAGGTCGGTTTTCTTGCAGCCCTCAATGAAACGACCCTCGAACTGCTGGGCCGTCGCAATGTGATCGAGTTGCTGCAGGCGCTGGCCGATCGCGCGTCCGCGCTGCTGCGCTCGCCCCACGCGGAGATTTCCCTGCTGGAGGGAGGCGACCTGGTCCTGCGCGCGCATTCCAAGGGCGCCGATTTCCTGGCCAACGATCGGGTGACCCGCGCCGAAACCGCTCTTTCCTGGCGCGCGATCGACACCGGCACCCCGGTCGTCGCAGCGCGCTACCACGAACACCCGGAGAGCCGGGCGTTTTATCGCGGGCGCGAGCTGCACGCCGTGGCCGTTTTCCCCATTATCCGCGGGATCGAATGCGTAGGCGTCCTCGGCCTGGCTCGGAACGAGCCCGGCGCCCCGTTCACCTCCGAGGATCTCCGCGAAGGCACCCTCCTTGCGCAGATGGCCGCGCTCGTGCTGCACAACGCGGCGATCTACGAGGAAGCCGTCCGCGAGGCGGAGGCGCGCACCCAGGCGTTGCGCGAAAGCGAACATCGCTTCCGCGCCGTCTTCGATCAGAGCCCCATGATCATCGGCCTGCTGACCATGCCGGAAGGCCGGCTGGTGGAGCTCAACGCCGCGGGACTAAACGCGTTCGGTTACACCCGCGAGCAGGCGCTCGGGAAAACCTCGGTGGAATTGCACCTCTGGGAGGACCTTGCCACCCGCGAACGTTACCTGCACCGGCTGAGCACGGAACGCGCCGTGACGGGATTCGAAGCCCGGATGCGCCGGTCCAATGGCGAGATCTTCACTGTTCTCCATAGCGGCAGCCTGATTTCGCTCGGGGGCAAGACCTACATCCTAAGCGCGGTCGAGGACATCTCCGCCCGTAAACATTCGGAGGTGACCCGGGACCGTTCGCTGGCGCTGATGCGCGCCACCCTCGAGTCCACGGCCGACGGCATCCTGGTCGTGAATCCCGACGGGCGCATCGAGACGTTCAACCGCAATTTTGCGGACATGTGGCGGCTGGAGCCCGCCGCCAGCCACGGCGATGCGGGCGAGGAGCGGGTCTTGCACACCATCCTCGACCAGCTGGCCGCGCCGGAGCTTTTCCTGGCCAGCGTGCGCGATGTCTATTCGGGCTCGGCGGAAGAGGTATTCGACGTGCTCCAATGCAAGGACGGCCGGATCTTCGAACGGTTCTCCCGACCCCAGCTCCTCGGCGGCGGGCCGGCGGGGCGCGTGTGGAGCTTCCGCGACGTGACGGAGCAGCGCCACGCGGAGGCGGCCCTGCGGGAGAGCGAGGAACGCTTCCGGGTGCTGGCGGAAGTTTCGCCCGTCGGAATTTTCAGTTCCAACCCGGACGGCCAGTGCGTTTTCGTCAACCGCCGCTGGTGCGAGATCGCGGGCATGACCGCGGAGCAGGCCATGGGCGAGGGCTGGACCACGGCGCTGCATCCCGACGACCGCAAAGGCGTGGCGGAGAATTGGGCCGAGGCGGTGCGCGCGGGCGAGTCCTCCGCCGCCGAGTTTCGTTTCATCCGGCCGGATGGAACCATCACGTGGCTGGTCGGCCAGTCGCGCGCGCAACTCCATGCCGACGGGACACTGGCGGGTTATATCGGGACGATCACCGATGTCACGAAGCTCAAACGCGCGGAGGAGGAGCGAAAGAAGATCGAATCGCAATTGCGGCAGAGCCGGAAAATGGAATCGCTCGGCACGCTGGCCGGCGGCATCGCGCACGACTTCAATAATATCCTCAACGGCACGTTCGGCTTTGTGGATCTGGCGCGGCTGGAACTCGGAGCGGGACACGCCGCACATGCCTGGCTGGATCGGATCGCGGCTTCTTCACAACGGGCCCGGGAGCTGGTCCGGCAAATCCTCACGTTCAGCCGGAAGAACGAGGCCGAACGCGTGGCGCAGCGTCTCCACGGCGCGGTCTCCGAGGCGCTCCGGCTGCTGCAATCGACGCTCCCGCCCATGGTCGACCTCGTGCCGCGGATCGCGACGGAGGCCCCCGCCGTGCTGGCCGACGCCAACCAGATTCACCAGGTGGTGCTCAACCTCTGCACGAACGCCTGGCACGCGCTGCCGACGCGCGGGGGACGAATCATCGTCACGCTCGAGCCATGGACGGTTACGTTGGACCAAGCGGCGGCAAACCCGGAGCTCCGTCCCGGCCTCTGGCTCCGGCTAAGCGTGACGGACAACGGCTCCGGCATGGATGCGGCGACCCTCGACCACATCTTCGAGCCGTTTTTCACCACCAAGGACACCGGTTCCGGCACCGGGCTCGGTCTCGCGGTGGTCCACGGCATCGTCAAGACGCACGATGGCGCCATCGTGGTGCGAAGCAGCCCGGGCCAGGGCTCCACCTTCGAGCTTTATTTTCC
>JBKJRG010000414.1:0-4898 GCA_046594805.1 Opitutaceae bacterium
CTGCTTGGAGTGCTGTGGCTGTCCGCCGGCGTCAGAAGGCAAACATCTTCCCCGAACTCCATACTCACAAGTAACCCCGAAACAACATGACAACCCCACCATACCCGTTTCCGATGGTCGTCTCAGCGCGCCGCGCCTGGCTATCCAGCGTTCTCACTATAGCGTCGCTCGTAATCGGTTTGAGCCGGACCGCCACAGCCCAGCAAACGCTCCCTGCGTCGACCGCCGCCCCAACAGCATCTGCAACCGCAGGAAAGGACGCTCCCATCGTTCTAACGGTCTTCGAGGTCGCCAGTGACAAGGACGAAGGATATCGCTCCACGCAAACAGTGTCGGGCTCCCGCACCTTGGCGAACCTCCGGGACACTCCGATCTCCATCTCGGTCATGAACCGAGAGTTCATCAACGACGTGATGGCTACGACGACGGCAGAGCTTTCCATGTTCAGCGTGACGGGAGAACAAGAAACCAACAGGGCGCAGGTGATTGCCGACTCGAGGTATTCGTTCCGGGGCATCACTTCTGTAATCAATCTCCGAAATGGTGTATATTGGATTGAGGTAGCCGACACCTACAATCTCGAGCGCGTCGAGGTTCTGCGCGGGCCGATATCGTTCCTCTATGGGGAGGCCAGCCCGGGAGGGCTGATGAACCAGATCACCAAGCAGGCGGTGGTGGGCCGGAGTTTCGAAAACTTGAATCTTTTCTTCGGCTCCTACAACCTGCACCGCGCCGAGTTCGACATCAACCGCAGCATCAGCCGAAAGCTCGCGGTCCGCGCGGCATTTGCTTATCATAAGGAAGATGGGTTTCAGAATCATGTGAACCGGGAATTCCGGGCGGCATATGGCACCGTCAATTACCGGCCGTTCGACAAAACAAACATCAACCTGAGCATGGATTATGGACGGAACATGATCACGCTGGGAACCAATCTGTTCAGCGATCAGTTTGACACCTATGCAAGGACAGGTGCAACCGGATCCTTCAGCGCGACGACGGGAGGCTGGACGCTCATTCCGGCCACGGGACAAATTTACAATACGGTTGGGCTCCGCCGCACCACCGGAACGAATCTGATCTCGATCGATGAAAACCTGGTGCCCCGCGAATACAATGTCGCCGGCCCCAATGCTTACAACCGGCAGTATTATGGAACGATCAACCTCAACGTGAACCAGCAGGTCGCCGAAAATCTAAGCCTTCAGTTCACTGCCGCCCATCACACCACCCATCGGGATGTGAGACAAACCGTGGGGGCCTCCGCCAGTGCTATTCATCAGGACGCCAATCCAACGCTCCCCGACGGCACCGCGAACCCCTTTTTCAATCAGTATTACACGGAACACTACCGTCGGACGTTCAAGCACGTGGAGCCCATGCGCCATGCACGCATTACCGCGGTGTACGATCTGAAACTTCCCTTCAACACTCAGCGCATCGTAGCCAACGCAAGCTACGACGACAAGATACCTGAAGGTGGCATCATTCACGCGGAATTCGTCGATCCGAAAAGCCCGTTCTTCAATGGCACTTTGATCAACGCCAACACCCTGGCAGCCTATCAGGCAAACAACGCGACGATGAATAGTAATCGGTTCTACCGCCGTTTCTACCTCCGCCAGGGTGACGAGGCCCGGATCACCCGCGATGGGCCGATCCTCGGGAGATCGATGCTTGGTCGGGATGCCGTTGCCGACGGCGGCATCGGGCGTTTGATGAACCGGTTATACTGGACGCCTAGCTATGGTATCGGGTCCTCAGGCACGTATTTCAACGGGCGTTTTCACACGTTGGTGGGCTGGCGTCAGGATTCCTTCAATCAGGATCCGCAGCGGGAATTCTATAACTACATAACTGGGGAACGGTATCAACTTCCCAGCACCATTCCGGTGCGGACGCGGATCAACGAAAAGTCCTACACCTATGGAGGCGTCGTTAAGATCGCTAGCTTCTTGAGCGCGTATTACAATTACGCGCAGAGCACGGCTCTCTCCACCGGCATCGGCGGGGCCGGACTGATCCCGGGAACGGTGCGAGGCCCGCAGTTGGGCGATGGCACCGAATACGGATTGCGCTGGTCGTTGCTCGGCGGCCGCCTTGAGTCCAACTGGACCTCTTATGTCACCACCGCGAAGAGGAACGGCGCCGCGATCCCCCTGGAGGTGCGGGAGACGGAGCTCGGCGCCCTCTTCACGGATTTGGATCCCACCGGCACGGACACGCAGTCCACCAAGGCAAGTGGCCTGGAGTTCGAAACGGTTGCGAATCTCACCAAGAACTGGCGCCTGACCTGGAACTACGCGGAGAACGAGCTCGAAACCTCGGATCGGTATCCGCAATTGAGAGGTTTTCATGCCCGGGCCAAGGCCGCACGTATGGCAACACCGGTTACAGACGCATTTCTCGCGAGCGTACCGGACGGAACGCCGCTGGCTGGCTTCACGAAGGTTCGATCCAACCTCGTCACGAACTATATGTTTACAAATGGATCCCTCAAGGGCTTCTCCATTGGAGGCGGCGCGCAATATCGGGAGGAGTCCTATCAAGGGAATTTCGATCGTAACCGCGACGGAGTGGCAGAGCAGCTGTGGACACCCGGCTACGTTGTGGCCAATCTCATGCTGGGCTATCGGACGAAGATCTGGGACCGGAAGGTAGCGTTCCATCTTAATATAAACAACCTGCTCGATAAGAATTATTACCGTGCGTTTAGCCTGTCGGCCGGTAGCTGGAGCGATGGCCGGACCTTCCGTTTCGGTGCCCGCATCGAACTATAAGTAGCGAGGAGCGCAACGTTCGTCATTCATGATGTTCTTTTCCCATCACCTCTGCCATGAGTACTTTGTCATGCCCTCTTGTTGCATTTATCATTGGCGTCGCGGTTCCATTTGTCCAGGCGGCCGGGCCTTTCTTTAAACCGGCGGACGTCGTCGCGCTCGTCGGCGGCGAAGACATGGTGGCGGCCTGGGACCACGGCTACCTCGAATATCTTGTGCTGCGGCAGAAGCCGGAGCTGCAGGTGAAGTTCCGCAGTCTCACGAAGGAGGGCGACACGGCCTTTCAGCAGACGCGCGACTTCAACTACCCCGCACTCGAGAAGCAGCTGACCGACATCGGCGCCACCGTCGTGGTGGTGCAGATCGGGCAGATGGAAAGTCTGCGGGGGAAGGGACAGGCGGCGGAGTTTGAGCGGGCGGCGGAGGCCCTGATCGAACGGCTCGGCGAAGGCCGGAAACGGCGCGTGATTCTCATCGGGCCCACGCCGGTGGCACCGGGATCGCCCGTCGCGCGACGCTTCGCGGACCTCGACGTCTATCGCGACGCGGTGGCGCGCGTGGCGCAGCGGAAGGAACTCCCCGTCATCGTGCCCGGGGAGCGGCGGGCGTTTGCGGCGGAGGACTTCCGGGACGGGCTGCACCTGAACGATCGCGGACACTTTCTTTTTGCGGCGCAGCTCGCGGACTCCCTCGTCGGCGTGGCGCCGCGAAAGATGCCCGCGGCACCCGAGGAGCGGCGGCTCCTGGACGTGATCCGTTCGAAGAACCAGCGCTGGTTCAACTATGTGCGCCCGGAGAACTGGGCGTTCCTCGACGGCGACCGCACCGTCCAGCCGGCCAGCCGCGATCACCGCGATCCCGAGAAGCGCTGGTTCCCCGAGGAAATGAAGGAATGGCTGCCGCTCGTGGCCGAGCGTGAACGCGAGGCGTGGACGCTCGCCCGCCAGCTGCGGGCCCCGTGACGTGATCCGAAAACCGTGCGTATCCTATTAGCTATGACATCATCCCTTTTCGCCCGCCGGGTGATCCGTTCCGCCCTGCTCGCACTCGCGTGCCTGCCCGCCGCGGCTTCCGCCCAGGGCGCGTTCACACCCGAACAGCAGCTCGCCTCGTTCAAGCTCGCGCCGGGGTTCGAGGTGAATCTCTTCGCCAGCGAGGCCGACGGCGTGATCAATCCCATCCAGATGCGCTGGGACGAACGCGGCCGCCTGTGGGTCGCCGGTTCCAAGGTTTACCCGCTGCTGAAGCCGGGCGAGGAGCCCAACGACCAGATCATCATCCTCGAGGATACGAACGGTGACGGCCGGGCGGACAAGACCACGGTCTTCGCGGACGGACTGATGATCCCCACCGGCCTCGAGATCGCGGCCGGGGCGGGCAACGCGGCCTATGTCGGCGAGGGTTCCAAGCTCTGGCTGATGACGGATACCGACGGTGACGGCCGCGCGGACAAGCGCGAACTGCTGCTGCGCGGCTTCGGCACGGGCGACAATCACCAGAGCATCAATTCGCTTCGCTGGACCCCGGGCGGCGAGATCGTTTTCTGCCAGGGCCTGCACGCATTTTCGCGGGTGGAGACCCCATGGGGCATCAGCACGCTGGACCAGGCCGGGTTCTGGCGTTACCGCCCACGCGAGGGCCAGTTGGACGGGTTCTATGGCGGCAACAATTCCCCGCAGAATCCCTGGGGCTGGGTCTACACGAAATGGGCGCAGCCGATCATGGGCGCGGGCAACATCGGCGCGATGTGGTTTCCCACTCCGGAGATGATCCGCGGCTGGCAGGGAGGGCGGCGCGATCCGGTCTGGGCCTCGGGCCGCGGCCGCAAGACGACCGCGCTCGAGATCATCGAGAGCGCGCACTTCCCCGCGGAGTGGCAAGGCGTGTTGCTGCCGACGGGATACATCAACAATTCCGTCTGGACGATCGAGATCGAGCGTGACGGTTCAGGCCTCAAGCTGGTCGACAGCACCAGCCTGCCGGCACTCATCCAGAGCAAGCACGGGAGCTTCCGCCCGATCGACATCAAGCTCGGTCCGGACGGGGCGCTGTATGTGGCCGATTGGTACAATCCGATTATCGGCCACTACCAGGTGAGCTTTCGGCATCCGGATCGCG
>JBKJRG010000415.1:0-2556 GCA_046594805.1 Opitutaceae bacterium
ATCCGCGCCGGAAAGAAGCGGCCGTGGTGGTGACGATTGTGCCGGGGCCGCGGGTGGTGGTGGGCGAAGTCCGCTTCGAGGGCGACAAAGTCACCCAGGAAAAAGTTTTGCGTCGAAGGGTGGAATTAGTCCCAGGCGCGCCCTTGAATCCAATCGTGCTGGAGCGGGGGCGTTATCGCATCTCCCGCCTCGGCGTGTTCGATGCCGTGGACCTGCACTACGAACCGGCGGAGGGCGAGACGCGCGACCCGGTGTTCGCGCTGCGCGAGGGTCCCCGCTACGAGACGAATCTGATTTTCGGTTACGGCAGTTACGAGCAGGTGCGTGCCGGGGTGGAATTCCGCCAGATGAACATCCGGGGCCTCGCGCACCAGAGCCGGCTGGAATTGATCCAGTCGTTGAAAGGCTCGAGCGGCGATTACACCTACACTGTGCCGGAGCTTTTCGGCGAATCGCTCGACGGCACTGGCAAACTCTTCGGACTTCAGCGGCGCGAGATCGCCTTCCTGCGCCAGGAATTCGGCGCCAGCCTGACGTTGCGCCGGCCGGTCCGGCGGTTCGGCGGCGAGGCCACCTTCGGTTACACCTATCAGGCGCTCCGCAACAGCCGCAACGTCCTCTCGACGCAGGCCACGGACGAGAAGCAGGTGAACGTCGCGAGCTTGAGCGTGGGCTTGTCCGGCGACCGGCGCGACAGTCCGCTGCGGCCACGCCACGGTTACCACTGGACCACCCAGATCGAGTCCGCGGATCCCAAGCTCGGCGGCCAGGCGACGTATCAGCGGTATGAAATAGCTGCTGCCTACCACACGGGGTGGGGGGGCGGCCGCTGGGTTCACGTGGGTCTCGCGCACGGGCTAATCACCACGATCGGGTCCAACGATTCCACTTTGCCGGTCAACAAGCGGTTTTATCCCGGCGGCGACAACAGCATCCGCGGCTACCAGCGCGGCGAGGCCGCGCCGCGCGGGCCGGATGGGCTGTTCGTGGGAGCGAAGGCGCAGCTCTTGTTCAACCTCGAACTCGAACAGGCCCTGACGCCGAACTGGTCGCTGGTGGCCTTTGGGGATGCGTTGGGGACAGCGGCTTCGTTGCGCGACTATCCTTTTTCGGAACGGTTGTATTCCGCGGGCCTCGGGATCCGCTACCAGACCTTGATCGGACCGATTCGGATCGAGTACGGCCGGAACATCAACCCGCGGCGCGATGATCCGCCGGGGACGTGGCAATTCTCGCTGGGCTATCCCTTCTAACCGGCTTGTTTTTTTGTCGCCGCCGCCGGCGCGCGGCGCCACAGGTGACGGGTCATGATCATTGCCGACATTGCCAGGATTCCCGGTCGCACTTTTCCCGCGCGGCGCTGGACGCGCGGCATGGTGGGTCAGGCCGGCCAACCGATCGCCGCCGAGGGCTTCGCAATGGGCTACGTGGTCTTGGAGCCGAACGGCGGACAGGTGCCCTGGCACAACCAGACCCAGGAGGAAGTCTACATGGTGCTCCAAGGCCGCGGCGAAATCTGCGTGGGAACGGAACGCCAGGAAATCACCGCGGGCCAGGCCGTGTTTCTGCCGCCCACGGTGTTTCACCAACTCACAAACATCGGTGACACGCCGCTGCACATGATGTATATTTACTGTCCGGGTGGAGACGTCGCGCACTGGCGGCAGGAGTTGGAGGGCAGTTTGCCAAAGGCAGGCGAAGGGGGAATTCCGCATTTACCCGCTGGCGCCGCGCCGCAATGCACAAAAAATCCCATCAGTTAGAGCCTGTCCCAAAAGCGCGGTTTTTTGAAAGGACCAAAAACCCGGGGCGCGGCTGAAGGTCGGCGGGCGGTTTTTGCGAGCGGTTTGGAGTATCGTAGATTGGAAGATCGCCGCAAAATCAGTTACGACGGCCAGCAGCCGATAACTGCGAGGTGTGTGACGATAGCGCAGCCCGACAGGCGAGGTAACCGAGGGCTGGATTCTCCAGCGTCAGCTGGCAGCTGGGGTTTAGGCTGCTTTTTTCCCTGCGTCCTGCCGGTCTTGAGTCAACTTGAGGCGCGCCAGCACCCAGAGATTGTGCGCCAGTACCGCCCAGCCGACCGCGAAGGTCCGCGCCGTGAAACCCTTCGCGCGGCACGGATTGCCGGTGAAGGCGTTTTTGAAGATGGCGATGCGTGCTTCGGTGCCGCCGCGACGCTTCAATCCCGCCCGGAAACCGTCTTCCCCGGCCAGGCGGCGTTGCAGTTCGGCAGGGTCACGCGGACAAAGGCCGCTCGTGATGTTGCGCTGCGCCAGGCCGTTTTCGTTGGCCGCGCTGAACAAGCCCCGGTCGCCCCACACTTGTTCGACTTCGAGGTGCCTCACCTTGCTCAGGCGTCGCACGGCGGGCAGCACCAGCGCGGTGTCGGCCCTGGCGTCCTGCAAGAGCGTGTAATCCACGATCAAGCCCTCCCGAGTTTCGCCCAGCCACAGCTTGTTGCCGAACTCGACCTCGGCCCCGGCCTTGCCGCGCTTGAGCACCTCCACGTCTGCTTCGTAGAGGCTCAAGATCTTGTCGGCGTTGGCGACCGGA
>JBKJRG010000425.1:0-12146 GCA_046594805.1 Opitutaceae bacterium
GGAATGTCCTTCCGGTAGATCATCTCGAACATCGCCAGACGCAGGATCGCCAGGTCGATCCGCGCGATCCGATCGAACTCCCAGTTTTGCGCCAGCGACTTGATCCGGGCGTCGATCTCGGCCGCCTTCTCGATCGCCCCGTGGATTAATTCCTCCCCGAACGCATAATGCTCGCGCGGCAGCTCCAGGCTTTCGAAAAAAACCCTCAGATCCTCCAGCAGGTTCTTGGGCGGATTGATGCTCCACGCATAAAGAAACTGCAGGGCGGCGACGCGGCCGTCACGGCGTTGGGCAAACTGGGCTTTGCTCATCGCAAAAGTTTCCTCTTCAGCGCCGCCATTTCAAGGGCCGCGGCTGCAAATTCCGCGCCGCGATTAATCTTTCCTACACAGCGCGCCTTCGCCTGCGCGAGCGAATTCACCACCAGCACTCCGTTGATCACCGGCACTCCGGTGTGCAACGCCACGCGCTGCAGCGCGAATGAGACACTCTGCCCCACCATTTCATGGTGATTCGTGTCGCCGGCAATCAGGACGCCCAGACCAATCACGCAGTCGCACTGGCCACCAGCGGCGAATGCGTTCGCCGCCCAGGGCACCTCGTGCGAGCCGGGCACGCGCAAGAGCGCTACGTTGGTGTCGCGCACCCCTGCGAGCCGCAATCTCTCCAGCACGCGCGTCAGGAGCCCGTCCACCAGGGATTCATTGAAGCGCGCCGCGGCGAGGCCGAACCGAAAGTCGGCGCCGTCAATGGCAGGGGACGAGGGAACGGAGCGACTCATGAGATTTTTGCTCCGCCAAAACCTGATGCGCTTTCCGCCGCGGCAGCGGAAAGTGTGGTGGAAAAAATTTCGTAGAATCGAGTCATTGCCAGTCGAACTTCATAGGCTGCCCGACGAAATGGAGAAGCCGCAACTTGTTTTTCCCGGCGTGGCGCCGGGGAAAACGTACGTTTAGGGCGAAGCCCTAAACGGGCAGCTGCTCGACAATCTCCAGGCCGTAGCCGTCCAGACCCACCACCTTGCGCGTGCTGTTCGACAGCAGCCGGATTTTGCTCAGCCCAAGCGCACAGAGAATCTGGGCGCCGATGCCATAGTCGCGAAAACCCATCGGCGGCGGCACTTCCCCCGGTTTTGCGGTCAGGCAGCGCATCAGCGTTTCGTCCGCATTGGCAGGCTGCATGTAGAGCACCACCCCGCGCTTGGCCCGGGCCACCGCCTCGAGCGAGCCGGTCAGCATCTGGTGGCCGATCATTCCTTTCGCGCGAAAAACGTCGCTGAGGAGGTTTTCACTGTGCACCCGGACGAGGGTCGGCTCGGGGCCCAGGGTGCCCATCGCCAGCGCCAGGTGATACCGGCCATCGAGCCGGCTCTTGAAAACATGCAGCGTGAATTCGCCGAATTCCGAGGAAAACGGCTGCTTCGCCACCAACTCCACCAGCTGATCCCGCCGCGCGCGGTACTCGATCAGGGCGGCGATCGAAATCATCTTGAGCTCGAACTTGCGCTTGAACTCCACGAGCTGCGCCAGGCGCTGCACCGTGCCGTCATCGTTCACCAATTCGCAGAGCACGCCGAAGGGCGACAGGCCGGCCATCGTCGCGAGGTCGACGGCTGCCTCCGTATGGCCGGCCCGCTCGAGCACACCGCCCGGCCGCGACCGCAGCGGGAAAACATGGCCGGGTTGCACCAGTTGCTCCGGCCGAGTCGCCGGATTGGCCAGCAAGTGAATGGTGCGGGCGCGATCATACGCGCTGATGCCCGTCGAGATGCCCTCCGCGGCGTCGACACTCACCGTGAAATCGGTGCGCTGGGACTCGCGGTTGCTCGCCACCATCGGCCCGAGCCCCAGGCGGCGCAACTGGTGCTCCACCGTCGGAACGCAGACAATGCCGCTGCCATAGCGGATCATCATGTTGACCGTTTCCGGCGTGGCCTTTTCGGCCGCCATGATCAGGTCGCCTTCGTTTTCGCGACTTTCGTCATCGGTCACGATCACGAGCCGGCCAGCCGCGATATCGGCGAGGGCGGCCTCGACGGAATCGAAGGGCGGCAGGACGGAGGCAGTCATGGCAGGTATTCCTGCCTACGGCGGAAAACTAATCGGGTTTTTGCAAAGCAAAACCGCCTACTGGTTGAAATCGATCACATGGGTTTCGCCCACCGGATCGTCGCCCTCGGTCGCCTCTTTCAGCAGCGTGATGTAGAGTTTGAAATTGTACGGCGGCCGAACGGTCTTTTCCGAGGTCATCGCATTCACTCCGCCGCCCGGGTTGAGGACCGTGCGTTCCTTCCCCACCTTATACTTGGGATCCCAGCGGAGCACCGCCCGAACGACGTCCGGCGGGGTCGGTTTTTTCTTGGCGTCGTAAAAGGACAATTTGAACACGCCGTTCACGACCTGCACCCCGAGAAACCCGCGATCGCCGCGCGGAATCTCAACGCCCTCGATCTTCGGCGGCGGCTCCTCTTTCTTCGCGGCCTTCGGAACGGCTTTGGCCGGGGGGGTCTTCTGGGCGGCATCCTTCTTTGCCGGCGCCGCGGCCGGCGGGGTCGTCTGCCCGTACTCTTTTTTTGACGCCGGTGCGGCCGGTGGGGTCGTCTGGGCTGGCGGGGTCGTCTGACCCAGCGCGACCACGGGCAGCGACAACGAACAGAGCAGCGCGACGCTAAGTTTCATGGCCAGAGTAAGACGACCGACCGCGAGGACAGCAAGCGGGTTGGCGCGGACAGTCGGCCTTTTTAGTTCCGTTTGACGTCGGCGCCGGCGGCGCAAGCCTTGGGGCTTGCGACCCACCTCCGGGCCGACCGGCCCATCGACTGCGTGATCGAACATCGTTCCACTGCCCCTTCCGCGCCGGAGACAAAGGGGACTCCGCTGTCGTGGCGCGCGCTCGGCTGCGCCGCATTGGTTACGATGACGGTCTATCTTGGGTTTGTCCTCGCCTGGCGGTCCGACCGATCCGCGATCATTTCACCGGCGGATTCGTTGATCACGACCTCGGTGCGCGCCGACTTGTATGCGCTGCTCGCGGCCGGTTTTCTCAAGGGCCAGCTTTCGCTTGATCTCGCGCCGCCCCCGGAACTGGTGGCCGCGAAAAATCCCTACGATCCGGCCCAGCGCCCGCGGGTGCTCTACCTCCACGACGCGAGTCTCTACCAGGGCCGGTACTATATCTATTTCGGACCGACCCCGGCAGTCCTGCTCTTCGCGCCGTGGCGGCTGGTGACCGGGCGGGACTTGCCC
Organism: Opitutaceae bacterium; assembly: GCA_046594805.1. GTDB lineage: Bacteria > Verrucomicrobiota > Verrucomicrobiia > Opitutales > Opitutaceae > ER46. Next base: position 3,246 of record JBKJRG010000425.1, read on the forward strand.
TCGCCGTATGCGGTGTTCGTGTTCGTCAGCTTGGCGTACGTGGGGCTGCTGACGATCTTTGCCGGGATCGTGCGAACGCATTTTCCCGCCGCGAGCAGGCTGGCCCAGTGGGCCGGGGTCATCGCGCTTGGCGGCGCCACCATGTTGGTGCCACTGGTGCGCCGGCCCGGCGTCTACGAAGTCGCGATTGCGTGCGGCTGTGCGTGCATGGCCTGGGGGCTGTATTGCGCGTGGCGAGCACGATTCTCCACGCGGCCGGTGGCTTGGGCGACGGGCTGCGGGGTGTTGTTCGGGCTGGCGGTGGCGGCGCGACCCACGTTTGGCGTCGGCGCGCTCGCGGCCGTCCTCATCATGAATCTCGATCCGCTGACGCATCGCCTGCGGTTGCGCGTGGAACGACGCCTGCTCGCGGCGGCGGCGGCCGGCGCAGTGCTGGTCGCAGCGCTGCTCGTGTACAATTACGCGCGCTTCGCCGAGCCGCTGCAGTTCGGCCAGAAGTACCAGCTTTCCGCGGCAGAGGAAGGCGCCATCCAGCACTTCAGCCCGCGGTTTGTGCCGCCCCAAGCCTGGTTCTACCTCGTGGCGCCGCTGCGGCTTGGGGAATATTTTCCCTTCATCCGCGAGGTAAACCTGCCTCACTATCCCGCCGGCTTCGCGGGCCGCGAGTTTTCCTTCGGGGTGTTCCCGAATTTGCCGATTACCGGGTTTGCGCTGGTGGCCTTGTTCTTCGCGTGGCGCGGCACCGCCGCGCGGGGGCTGGCGCTCGCCTTTCTGATCGGGAGCGTGGCTGCGCTGCTCCCGTTGCTGTTTTACTTCGGCTCCTGCGTGCGCTATCAGGCCGAGTTCACCCCGGCGCTCATGTTGCTGTCCCTTGTCGGCGTGTTCGAAGCGGAACGTGCGGCCGGAGTGCGCCGACGTCTCGTGGGCGCCGTTGCGCTCGGTCTTGCGACGATGAGCGCGGTGGTCGCGCTGCTCGCGAGCGTGGACATGTACAGCGCCTCGGAAAACGTCCCGCCGCGCGGCTTCGATCCAATCGGGCGATTCTTGAACCAGCCCACCATGGCATGGCGAAAGGCGCGCGGCGAGGTGCATGGGCCGATCGAGTTGACCCTGCGATTGAGGCAAACGGCGGAACATCACCGTCAACACTTAATCCACACGACCGGTCCATCGGGCGCCGGCGAAAGCCTGGCCATCGAGTGGGCGGCGCCGGGCAAACTCCGGGTGGTAGCTCTCCGGGTCGGCCCGGAGCCGTTCGAGTATTCTGCGGTGGTCGATGCGCCCGCCGGGGCGACCCACCAGCTCACGGCCAGCCTGAGTTCCTTCTACCCCATTCGGGCGATTGAGTTGCCGGGCGTGGTTCGCCCGGAGGATTTCCGAGCGCTCAAAATTTGGGTCCGCGTCAGCTGGAACGGCCGGACGGTGATCGAGGAACCGGTGCCGCTCGGACGGTGGCGGGCAACACACGCGCACGTTGCCGGACCCGGCGGAACTTCGCCCGCGCCCGCGAACTCAATCGCCGAAATCCTCGCCCAACACCGCGGCATGCTGCCCTCTGCCACGCGTCCGAGAATCGTTGGCGGAGTCAGATTGAATGTGACATTCGAACCGGACCAGGTCGGACGCTCGTTCCCGCTCGGGGTCACCGGCCACCACGGCCGGGGAAATTTCCTTTTCGTGAAGGTCGCGGCGCCAGGCCTGATTCAATTCGGTTATGATCATTGGGGGAAGCCCGTGCTGTATTCTCCACCCGTGCCGGTGACGATGGGGCCGCGGCACACGATCGAATTCTGGATGCCGTCGATTCTCTCGCTGGACGAGGCATCCCCGGTCATCATCCGCCTCGACGGTGCGTCCGCTTGGACTGCAACTGTCCCGTTTTACCCGGCGGGAGCGGCCGAGATTTTCGTGGTGCGAAATCCGCTGGGCGGCTCCTCCTGCGAGCGCGATTTGCCGGGGGTGGTGATCGAAGATTTGCAATTGCCGCGGCCGTGAAAAGTGAGGCCGGCTCGGAGCGCCAGCCCCACCGCGGGCAACCTTTACGGTTCGGTCAGGCCGCCGGCTAGCATTACTCTGTCACTTTCCTCCGCTTTCCCGTGCGGGTTTCATAGGTCTTTTCACGTAATACGTGAAAATGAAACGATCCGCGTTTTTAAAAGGTAAGTAACCGAGTAATGCTAGCGGCCGCGCTGCAGCTGCGCCTTGAGATCTTTCCAGCGCGCCAGCCGTTCGGCGATCTTCGCCTCCCAACCCGCGCTCTTCGGCGTGTAGAGCGTGAACGGTCGCGCGAGGTAATCGTCGCCCGAAATGTTTTCCGGGAAATCGTGCGAGTATTTGTAGCCGACACCCTGGCCGATCCGCTGGTTCGCCTGGCCGCTCTTGCTGCGCAGCGCCGGCGGAATCGCCTGCACCGGCTGCTCTTTCAGCACGCGATGCGCCTCGCCGAGCGCGAGCGTGGCGGAATTGCTTTTCGGCGCCGTCGCAATGTACAGCGTCGCGTGCGCCAGCGTCAGTTCCGCTTCGGGCAGCCCGACGAAATCCACCGCCTGGTGCGCCGCGACCGTCAGCGGCAGCGCCTGCGGATCCGCCAGGCCCACGTCTTCACTCGCCAGAATCACCAGGCGGCGCGCAATGAACCGCGGGTCTTCGCCGCCCGCCAGCATCTTGGCCAGCCAGTACATCGCCGCATCCGGGTCACTGCCGCGGCAGCTCTTGATGAAGGCGGAAATCGTGTCGTAATGTTCATCCTCGTCCACGTCGTAGCGAATCCGCCGCTCGCGGGCGAACACCTCCAACTCGGTCTCGGTCAGGCGCGCGTTCTCCGGCAGCCCGAGCACCAGCACTTCGAGGGCGTTGAGCGCTCGGCGCAGGTCGCCGTCGCAGAGCACGGCGAGATCAGCCAGGAGCTTGTCGGCGGCGGTGACGCCCCGCGCGCCCAAGCCTCGCCCGGCGTCGCTCAGGGCCTGTTTCAGCACGCGGACCACGGCATCGGCGGCGAGCGGCTCGAGCCGGAAAAGATGGCTCCGCGAGAGCAGCGGCGGATTGACGTAGAATCCGGGATTGTGCGTGGTCGCACCGATCAGCCGGATGGTGCCTTCCTCGACATCGGGCAGCAGCAAATCCTGCTGCGACTTGTTGAAACGGTGGAGCTCGTCGATGAAAAGAATCGTCGCCGCCTCGGGACGGAGCCGGGCGGCGGCGAGGATTTGCCGCAGTTCGGCGACGTTCGACATCACGGCGTTGACGCGCACGAACCGGCTGTGGGTCTCGTTCGCGATCGCTTCTGCGATGCTGGTTTTGCCGCACCCGGGTGGGCCGTAGAAGATCAGCGAACCAAAACGGTTTTGCGCGACCAAGCGGGGTAGCAGGCTGCCCGGTTTCAGAATGTGCTCCTGCCCGACCACTTCATCCAGGCGCCTGGGTCGCATCCGCGCGGCCAGCGGCTGGTGCGCCGGTTTGGCGGGGGGCGGCGCTGGTGCCGACCCCGCTGCCGGCGGCTCTTCGGCAAAAAGATCAGGTTGGTCGGCGAAGGCCATGGACGGTCACTAATGCGCACAATTTCCCGGGAATCAAAGCTTCTGGAACATCGGGCCGAGGGAGATTCGGTCTGCGAGGAGCCCGCCCGGATCACCCCAAAACCGGGTAGAGCGAGGGATTCATAACTGCACCACGACGCGCGCAATCTCCGTCATGGTTCCCACCCGTCGCAGCCTCGGACATCGCGCGCCGCTGCTGTGGCTCCTGCTCCCATTCATGGCGGGACTCGCGACGGGGCGAACCGGCGAATTCTCACCCGCCGCGTGGCAGCTCGCGCTGTCGATGGCTGCCGCCACCGCTGCGGCTGTCGCCGCGCTGCGCGGCAGCCACAGTTGGGCTCTCGCGCTATGCGCCGCGCTTTTTCTGGCCGGGATCGCGGCTTATGCCCGCGAACGCGCCTGGCTCCCGGCCTGGGAAGGATTGCCGCCCCGCGAAGTCCGGCTCGGGCTCCGGGTTGATCGCCTTTTCGCGCCGCACGACCCCCGCAAGGCCTCCGGGCTGGGCAAGGTCGTACACGCCGAAGAACATGTCCGCGAGCTGCGCGGACAGCGGGTTTATTTTTCGCTGAGCTTGCGCAAAGGCGAAGCCCCGCCGGTCCGGAGTGCGATCTTGGGCACGGTGGGCGTCCTGGTCCCCCTGCCGTCCCGCCCGCCGGCCAACTCGTTCGATGGCTACCTGGCGGCCGCGGGGATAAATTTTCGCGTGGCTCGCGCCCGGGTGCTCCGCTTGGAAAAACCGCCGCTCGCCTACTATCAGTTCTGCGCCAGAAGCGCCGCCCGCTTCGAGGGTATTCTCGGGCACGGCATCGCGGCGAAGCGACCGGAGCTCGCGGCGCTGCTGCGCGCCATGATGCTCGGCGAAACTTCCGAGCTGAGCGCCGAACAGCGGACGCTTTTCATGCAAAGCGGCACGATGCACCTTTTCGCGATCAGCGGGCTGAACATCGCGGTGATTTCCGGCGCAATCCAGGCCGTGCTGCTCCTGCTCCGCCTGCCACCGTGGGCACGATTCGGGATCGGCATCGGGCTCTTGTGGCTGTTCGTCGACATCACGGGCGCGGCGCCCTCCGCCGTCCGCGCATTCATCATGGCCGCATTCCTTCAGGCCGCGTTTGTCGTCCGCCGGCCGGCGAATCCCCTCGCCGCGCTCGTCGCGTCCGCCCTGCTGGTGCTGCTGATTTCACCCCTGCAGCTTTTCAGCGCGAGCTTCCTGATGAGTTACGGGATTGTGACCGCCCTGCTCCTGCTCGGGTTGCCGTTGAGCGAAGCCTGGCTGGCGCGGACGGCGCCGTGGCGCGATCTCCCGGAGTCAACTTGGGAGCGGTGGCAGCGGGTGACAGCGGCCGCGTGGCGGTGGACCGTCACCGCCGTGGCCATTGGCGCGGCGACGACCCTGGTCAGCCTGGTGACGAGCGTCCAATTCTTCGGCCTGCTCACGCCCGGCGCCCTGCTCGCCAATCTCGCGCTCATCCCGGCCGCAATGGCGGCGACGCTCGGCGGATTTGCCTCGCTGGTGGGCGGTCTCTGCGGATTGGCGCCCGTCGCAGCGCTCTGCAACCACGCGTCCGCGCTGGTCCTTTTCCTGATCGAATGGCTGGTGCGACAAAGCGTGCGGCTGCCGGGGGCATTTCTGCCTGCTCATTTTTCGGCGCCTTGGATCGGCGCGGCCGCGCTGGGCGCGCTCATGGTCGCGCTCGTGGCGGGTTACGGCGCGAACTGGCAGCGCGAGCGCGGTGGCTGGTGGCCGCCGTTCGCCATCGTGGCGATCGTGTTGATCTTTGGAGTGAAAACCGGCTGAGGAATGGGAAAACCAGGCCAACGGGAGGCCGAGCCGAATCTTTCCCAATTTCCTGATTTCCACCGGTTGAAAACTGCGCTTATTTCAAAAGATGAAAAGTGCCTACGAACTCGCCATGGAGCGCCTTGCCAAATCCGAGCCGGCTTCCGCTCCCCTGACCGCCGTGCAAAAATCCCGGCTGGGCGAGATCGACCGCGTCTACAAGGGCAAGCTGGCGGAGCGCGAAATCTTCCTGAAGAAGCAGCTCGACGAAACGCTGGCGGCGCAAAAATTCGACGACGTCGAAAAGATCAAGCAACAGCTCGCCAGCGAGCGCGCCCGCCTCGAGGAAGAAAAAGAGGCCGAGAAAGAGTCCGTGCGGAAAGGGAAGTAACCGCCAGCGTAGCGGCAGGCCCCCCTGCCTGCCGGGAAGTGGCTGCGACATCCCTGCCGCAGATCCTCTGAATCTGCGGCAGAATGCCGCAGCCACGTGAACGCCTTGCCCCTTCAATCACGGCAGGCAGGGAGGCCTGCCGCTACTCAGGCGAATTCGAAATCCGCCACCAACGCGTGATGATCGCTCGCGGGCGTTGGCACCACCCGGTGGCCCACCGGTCGCAGCGGGGAATTATAGAACACGTGATCGAGCACGTAGCGCCGGCGGCGCCAGGTCACCGCCTTGTCTTGGACCGTGGCAAAGCCGGATGCGGCGAACTGCGCGATCAACGACTGGTGTTTGCTCACGTTGAAATCGCCCGTCAGGATGGTCGGGCCCCGCGAGGCCGCGAGCTGCTCCGCGACCAGGGTGCGCTGAAAGGGATTCGACGAGCTGCTCGATCCCAGCATGAAAAACGCGAGGAGGTGGGTGTTGAAGAGCTGCAGCTCGCGACCGAGCACCGTGGTCTTCGCCCCGATGAGCAAACGGTCGGTGGGGGTCGTCTTCTTGCTGAAAAAATCGAATTCAATCGCCGGTGAGGGCAGATCGAGGCGCATCGTGTCGCGCAGCGGCGTCCGGGAGAAAATGGCCAGCCCAATCCCAAACGGCAGCTCGCGCGGATCCGCCTTGGGATACGAGAACCAGCAGTGGTAGCCCGGGAGTTCCGCCTGCAGGCGGGTGTAATTGCGCGGCGGTTGAATCTGCTGCCCATCGGGCAATGCCTGCTCCACTTCCTGCAACATGATGATGTCGGCCTGGTGCGCCCTAATCTCCTCGAGGGTCGCTTCGAGCCTGACGGGGGCCCGGTCCGGCCAGGTGTCATCCCAGATCTGACCGAACTGCATGTTGAACTGAAGAACGCGGAAACGACTCATCGCAGCGTTTCAACTACTGCACGATCCGGGACCCGCCCGCGGCGGGGACGATGGGGACGCCACCCGGTGCCACGACCGTCTCGGATGAATTCTTTCGAAAAACGAACCGGTTGATTTTCGCCGCCGTGTTCTGGCCAAGCGCGGGAAACCGCTGGCTCTTGACGGCATTCACGGCGGTCAGGCTGTCCTGATATTTTGCCACCATGGGAGGCTTCTCCTTCTCCGTCGCAGTCGTGATGGCGGCGAGACGATGATTCATGCCGCTCAGTTCCTGCGGTCTGGCCTCAGGGCGCTCGACTGCCGCCGGAAGCACGGTTTTGGGGTGCGCCTCGGCGACGTCAATGGCCGCGCGTCGGTCTCCCACTCCAGCCATTGCCTTCTCCACCGTCGGCGGAGCCACCCGCTTATCCTGAATTCCTCCTGCCATCGGCAGGGTTTTCTTCGGAAGGGAAATCGTCGGACCCGGTGCGAACGAGCCGTTGCGCTGGGTAAAATCGATGGGGGTCGTCGCGTCCGCGGCTCTCAAGCGGGCAACAAAAACCAAAATCGCGACGGCTAGGAAGATAGAACCCTTCATGCGAAATGCAGGCCAAGCAAGGCGCTGCCACCAGTTTGCGGCAAACCTATTATTCGAAATACGAGCAAACCGTCCCCGCCCGCTGTCGGCCAGGTCGCTGACCTGGCTCCAAACCTCCAGCTCAGCGAGCTGGCCTACAACTCCGAGAGCGCCCCGGCCCCGAGTTCATTCGGGCTCGGCCGTTCCTTCCACCACCCAGGCTTTCGCTTCCGGCACCTGGCGGACAAATTCCCGCAACACCGCGCTCAGGTGCTCCGCGTAGCGGAAATGCGCGCCCATCCCGGTGCGCAGCTCCGCTTCGTAGATAAATTTGTCCGCCTGCGTGCTGTGCTCAAAAGGCGTCTGGGCGCCCAGCAGCAGCGAATACACATACGCGGGCGAACTGCGGTCGAGCAGTTCACGCGTGAGTGCCAATTGATCGTCCAGCAGCCGGGCGTGGGAGGCACGGTCAATCTCCGGCGGGAGATAAAATCCCGCCTGGATCAGCGGCGTGTAACGATGTCCCGTCCGATGACGGTTGAGATCGCGGAGTTCCGCCAGCGCCATGTTGTTCCACGCGAATGTCACCCTCATCCGGCGCGTGCTGGTCCCTTGGTGGCCATAACGATTGCCCCGGTGCCGGAGGGCTTCAGCCACCGGCTGCGACTCCGGCAGCCACGGTGGCGCCGTGCGATCGACTCGAACCCAGATTTCATCGGCGAGTCCAGCGGAGGAAAGGCGATCGCGACCCAGGGCAATCGAGGTGGCGAATTCCTGCCGTGCCTGCTCCTCGTAGGATTTTTCGGTGAAGCTGTGCCGCATTAAACGCGGCGATTGCTTGAGCAGTTCCTCGCGGATGAGCTTCGCCGCGGCCCGAGCCTCCGGCTGCGGCAGCGAATCGAGATGCTTCACCGTCGTCGCCCACATCCGCGAAGTCTGCACCAGCCCAAGATTGGTCCGCGTCGCAAAGGGAATAAAATACCGCGCGCGATCCAACGCATAGTTCTTGCGCAGCCGCGTCATCACCGCCGGCTTCGCGTCCGCCGGACAGCGCACGCGTTGCGGCTCGGCCGTCGCGAGTGCGTCCAGCCGGGCGTACTCCGCATGGTAGGCCGCGAAAGAGCGCGCCATGATGTCCTGCCACCGCGGCGCGAGATCGGCGGGGATGCCCAGCTCTTCCGCCGTGGGGACGTTGGCCGCGTCCATCGTGATGTAACGGGTGCTCGACTCCTGCCCGTCCGCCATCTGCGCGATCTCGAAAATTTTGTACGCCAGCCACATCGACACGTTGTCGAGCGCCACGGCCAGCCCGCCGGTCAGCCCGCCGATCGAGGCGTGGCCGTAGTCGACGAACTTCAGGATTCGATCAATAGAGGCGTCCGGGTTGGCCAAATCCACCTTGGCGAGAATGGCGGCGAGCCCTTCGTTGCTGCGCGAATACCTGGCCAGGACCGAGGCAAGCAGCTCTGGCGTAACCTTCGGCAAATCGGCCGCGGTCGGGGGCGGTACAAGGGCGAGTCCGGTGATGGTCATGCGTGAGCGGCGTGCCACTGAGGCAGATTCCCGGGCCGAAACAAATGTCTTTTAACTCGGTCTCTCCTTCGCGGGAGCGAGGCGCATTTCGGGGTTGGTAGGTAGCCAGCTTGCTGGCGCGCCTTGAGCGCGAGCAAGCTCGCTGGCCTACAAACGTGGGAAAACACGCCCGTGACAGGCGCGCTGCG
>JBKJRG010000621.1:0-4621 GCA_046594805.1 Opitutaceae bacterium
GCCGACTCCGGGCGGGTGGACTATGACGAAGTGGCCAACGAGCTGATTTTCACCGGCGCCCAAGCCAAGGTGGAGACGCGCGACCCCAAGAAGCCGGAGGATTTCAGCACCGCGCGGCCGGTGGGTGTGTTCGGCAAGACCGAACCGTGGCGGCTGCCGCTGGAGCGCCTGTTCGGCCGCCGCACGACGCGGCAACGCATCGATTGGATGACCTATGATCAGCTTCAGGCGGAGAACGTCCGCCTCGCCCGGGTAAAAGTACCGGCCGCCGAGGCGAAAGCCCACGCCCTCGAGCGGATGCGCGTGCAGCTCACCGTCCAGGAAAAATTCACCACCGCACTCTCCGTTTTGTCCTTTGCCCTGATCGGGGTGCCACTCGGCATCAAGGTATCCCGCCGCGAAACGTCCGCCAATCTCGGCCTCGCGCTTATCCTGGTGCTCGGCTATTATTTTCTAACCGTTATGGTGAAGTGGCTGGACCGCCACCCGGAATACCGACCCGACCTCCTGATGTGGCTGCCCAACCTGGTGTTCATCGGCCTCGCGGTGTGGCTGTTCCGTCGGGCGGAAAGGAGCTAATTCGCAGTTTGGAGTTTGGAGTTTGGGGTTTAGAGTTCGGAGTTCGGAGTTGAAATCCAGCGAAACTCCAAACTCTAAACCCCAAACTCCAAACTGCAGGCCGTCAGGCCGCCGCCTGCGTTGCCAATAGCCCGCTGCGGCCGTCGATTTCGGCCATCACCTGGTCGCAGACGGGAATGGTGTCGCGCTGGGCGAGAAGCTCCTGTGCGTAGGCATCGAGCCGGACGAACTCGACCCCCGCTTTCCGGCAGGCGCGCAGCAGCGCCCGGAACAGCCCGCGTTTTCCCATGCCTTCGATTTCGGCGTGCAACGTGAAAATGTTCATCCGATCCTCGCGCAGGAGCGACAGGTAGTGGGCGACGATGTCGTCGTCCGGAAATTCTGGCCGGCCGAGCAATTCATCGAACGTCGGCAGCGTGCTCGGTATCTCCAAGGTGCGGAAAACCTTTCCCTCCACGCGCGGAAAAAACGGGGTCGCGCCCCGCGTGTCGCTCGCATAAAGCAGGTTCGCGTCATCGTACGCCGCCCGACTGCGCGCGTTGCTTTGCCAGCCCGCGGCGCCCGCGGTCGGCGCTTCCGTGCCGAAGATCCGCCGAAATTCGTCCCGGGCCGCACTGAACTCCGCGGCGACCTCCGCCGCCGTCATCGTCTGCACGAAATCCTGCCAGCGATAATGGTTGTAGGCATGAATTCCGACCTCGAAGCCCGCTTCTCGCACCGCCCGCATCACGTGACCGTTGCGTTGCCCGATGTGCGGGGCGGGCAGCAGGGTGCCGTTGAGCAGGGTACGCACACCGTAAAGCTCGACCACGCTCGTGCGGCTGACCTTCTGGAAAAATCCGGGCCGCAACACCCGCGTGATCGCACGCCCGGTTTGATCCGGCCCGAGCGAAAACAGGAAGGCGGCCGACACCTTGAACTCCAGGCAGTCGCTGACGAGATGCGGCACCCCCTCGCGCGTGCCGCGATCAGTATCGACGTCGATTTTTAAAGCGAGGCGCATGGGCAAGGACGAAAAGGACTAACGAGACAAAAGGAGGCTGCCACTCCAGTTTCCGCTCTCCGGTTGCCGGTCTCCGGTCTCCGGTTTCGTACTTCCCTCATTCCAGCTTATACTCCTTGTGCGCGAGGTGATAATCCAGCGTGCGCCGAATCGCGGTTTTCAGGTTCACCTTGGGGGTCCAGCCAAGCTGCTTTTTCGCGTTCGCGATCGAGGGCACGCGCCGCTGGATGTCCTGGTAGTATTTGCCGAAATATTTTCCCGAAGGCACGACCACCGTCCGGGCCTTTTGCGCATGCTCGCGGTAATCGGGATACTCCTTGAAGGCGGCGATGATCAACCTGGCGAGCTCGGCCACGCTCACGTCATTCCGCGGGTTGCCGATGTTGAAAATCTGCCGCGAGGCCCGGCCGCCCTTGTTCTCGATAATCCGCAGCAGCGCGTCGATCCCGTCATCGATGAACGTGAACGAGCGCCCCTGCCGACCACCATCAACCAGTTGCAGCGGCTTCTTGAAAATCACGTTCGAGATGAACTGGGTGAACAGCCGCGAGCTGCCCTCCTTGGCGGCGAACACATCATCGAGCTTCGGCCCGATCCAGTTGAACGGGCGGAACAGGGTGTAATCGATCCCGTCCCGCACGCCATAGGCGTAAATGACGCGATCGAGCAGCTGCTTCGAGCAGGCGTAAATCCAGCGCTGGCGCTCGATCGGGCCGTAGACCAGCGCGCTGGACGCCTCATCGAGCTTCGCGTCCGGACACATGCCGTACACCTCGGAGGTGGAGGGAAACACGATCCGCTTCCGGTATTTCGCGCACTTGCGCACGATGTCGAGGTTCGCCTCGAAATCCAATTCGAAGACCCGCAGCGGATCCTTCACGTACTGGATGGGGTTCGCGATCGCGACCAGCGGGATGACGACGTCGCACTTCTTGACGTGATACTCGATCCACTCGCGGTTGATCGTGATGTCGCCCTCGACGAAGGTGAAGCGCGGATCGCCGAGGCTGTCCTCCAGCTTGTGGCTGCCGACATCCATCCCGAAGACCTCCCACTCCTTCTGGGTGAGAATGGCGCGCGTCAGCGAGCTGCCGATAAAGCCGTTGGCACCGAGGATCAGAACGCGGAGAGGCATGGGCGAAGCGAAGCGACAAAGCAGTGAATTGGGAAACGGAAAAAATCGGTTGCGTGATTCAGACCCGGCTCACAGCACCTGCCCGGCCCGCAATTCCGGCGGCGGGCCCCCCCGCCATTCGATCTTCGTGAGCTCGAGCGCACCGTCCCCCGTGGCGATCACCAGCGGCGCAACCGACAACACCTCCCCGGGCGCTCCCCGCCGGCTGCGCGCCGCCGGTGAGTCGGGCTCGGCCCACCACACCATCAGCCGCTGGTTGCCCACGTCCGTGAACGCCCCGGGATACGGATCGGTCACCGCGCGGATCAGGTTGAAAATCTGCGCGGAGGTCTGTGACCAGCCGATGCGCCCATCCTCCGGCTTGCGCCCGCTGAAATAGGTCGCCTGCGTCTCGTCCTGCGGGGTCTCGCGTGCCGTGCCCGCCAGCAGCGCGTCGATCTGCCGCGCGACCACGCGTCGTCCGGCGGGCAGGACTTTCCGGAACGCCTGCTCCGCCGTTTCCCGCAGGCCAATCTCCACCGCTTCCTGGTCGACGATCGCGCCGGCATCGGCGCTTTTCACCATCCGGTGCAGCGTCATCCCGATCCGGGATTCCCCGTGCAGGACCGCCCAGTTGACCGGCGCCCGCCCGCGATATTTGGGCAGCAGCGAACCATGCAGGTTGAATGCCCCCAGCCGTGGCAGCGCCAGGATGCGCGCGCTGATCATGTTTCGATAATAGACCGACAGGATGAGGTCGGGCCGGAGCGCCGCGATCCGTTCGATCCATTCCGGGGAGTTAACTTTCTCCGGCGTGAAAACCGGGACGCCTTGCTCCCGGGCCGCGAGGGCCGGCGTCTTGAACCAGATCTTTTCGTGCGGGTTGTCCTCGTGCGTGATCAACGCGACCACATTGTCGCCGCGCTCCAGCAGCAGGGAGAGGCACTCAAAGCCGATTTCGCTGTAGCCGAAAAAAACGATTCGTGGCGCGGTCATGTGGCTCACGAGCGGGCCGCAGGCTGCACGGCCGCGTTAAACACCTCCGCCAGCTGCACGGTCAACGCGGCCGCCGTGTAAGGAGCAAAGGCGACCTCGTTGAAGCCCCCGTAACTCCGGTGCCCGCCCGCCACGAACCAGCGGCGATAAACGTCCTCCACCAGGGGCTCCACGTCCGTCGCACCGCCAAAGCCGAAGCGCTGGCCCACGGACGCGGCGCCGGCAAATTGCAGCACCAGGCTCTTGCGGTGGAAAATCAGCAGCATCGGCCGGCGGGCCAGCACGTAGGGGAAAATCTTCGACGCCGAATAGGTCGGGTCGTCGGAGCCCACCGCGACGAGGCAGTGCGCGTGTCGGAGATAATACAACGCGTCGAAATAGGACACCCGATGACGGTGCTCCCGCACCGCATCCTCCACGCCTTCCGCCCGGGCGATGGGCCGCACCCAATCCTGCCCGAGCGGCGGTGGCGCATAATCGGTCCCGATGAAATTGAAGCGGAGCTTGCCTGCTTCCGCCGGATGCGAGGTGCGATAGCGCCGGAAGGCGCGAAACAGGATCGTAAGCGCAAAAGCCATGTCCGGCCCGCAACGGCCGGCATACACGTGGTGCCAGGCTCCGTCCTCGAAATCCACCAGGGGAAGCGCGGGGCGATGAGTGGCCACGGCATCGAAGTCGGACGCCGCTGCCCCGAACGGCAGCGTGCGCACGCGCCGGGGATCGAACCACGGGTAATTCCGCCCGAGCGTTTGCGCATACGCGTCGGACACGCTGATGACCCCCGCGGCGGCGCGGAGCACTGCGGGTTCAGCCCGCCGGGCCGCCCGCTGCCCGAGCGCGTATTTGCATCGCCCCCCCGGCGGCCGCGTGCCCGTGCGATCGTAGTAGTCGTTCACCCAGGGATCCTGGTAATCCAGCACAAAGGGCAC
>JBKJRG010000756.1:0-6983 GCA_046594805.1 Opitutaceae bacterium
CGTGATGCGCATGACGTACTTGCTGTTGGCCGCCGCCAGATCGCCGTTGGCATTGACCAGCGCCTGCCGCATCCGCTCCGCGTGGTCGATGTTCTCGCAGAAGACGATGGTCTTGGCGAAGCGGTTGGTCGCCTTGAGAAACTCGGTGACCTTGGCGGCGACGAGCGCGGTGCGTTTCTCCAGGATTAGATTCCGGTCGAAATCGCGGTCGTTGTATTCGCGGTCGTCGATGAGCTGGCCGTGTTTGTCGGTCTGGCCGTCCTCGGGCCGCCAGCCGTCGAGATCCCGGTCGAGGCCGATGCGGACGACCTTGTAGGGCGCGAGAAAACCGTCGGAAATCCCCTGCCGGAGCGAGTAGGTGTAGAGAGGGTCGCCGAAGTATTCCATGTTGGAAACGTCCTTGGTTTCCTTGGGCGTGGCAGTGAGGCCGATCTGCGTCGCGGAGGAAAAATATTCGAGCACCTTGCGCCAGGCGGCGTCATCCGCCGCGCTGCCCCGGTGACACTCGTCCACGACGACGAGGTCGAAGAAATCGGGGGAAAACTGCTTGTAGATGTTCTGCTCCTCCTCGGTGCCAGTCACGGCCTGGTAGAGGCAGAGGTAAATCTCGAACGCCTTGTCGACGGTGCGATTCGTGATCTTCGTCATCGCTGTGCCGAACGGCTTGAAGTCGTTGGTCTTCGTCTGGTCGGCGAGGATGTTGCGATCGACGAGGAAGAGAATGCGCTTCTTCGTGCCCGACTTCCACAGTCGCCAGATGATTTGAAACGCGGTGTAGGTTTTGCCGGTGCCGGTGGCCATCACGAGCAGGATGCGGTTTTCGCCGCGGGCGATGGCGTCCACCGTGCGGTTGATCGCAATGAGCTGATAGTAGCGCGGCGATTTCTGCGAGCCGTCGTCGTAGTAGTCCTGAGTGGCGACCCCTTCCTGGCCGGGCGTGTAGCCCTTGGCTTTGCGGTAGCGCGCCCAGAGTTCCTCGGGCGAAGGAAATCGATCGAGCGGGATTTCCCGCGTGACCGTGCCGGTGGTGGCCGTGCGGTCGTGCTCGAGGAACGCATCGCCGTTGGAGCTGTAGGCGAACGGCACGTCCAGAATCTCGGCGTACTCCAGCGCTTGGCCCATGCCTGCGCCGACCGAGTGGTGGTTATCCTTGGCCTCGATGACGGCGAGCGGGAGATTTGGTTTATACGAAAGGATATAATCGGCCTTTTTCGCCTCGCCGCGCCTCACCATTTTGCCGCGCACGATCACCCGGCCCCGCGTGAAGTAGGCCTCCTCGCGAATCTGAGTCATCACATTCCATTTTTCACCCTTTGCGCCGACCAGGGCGGGCGTGATGAACTTGGTGCGAATGTCGGCTTCCGTAAGCGCCTTTTTGTTCATCAGGCAGATTCTAGGAGGGCAGAATCGAAGCGCCGGAAACTTTCATGCTGGATGCAGCGAGCAGAACACCGAGGAAATGGTCAGGCGAGCTAACATTCGCGTAGCAGCCAGCCGCCCACACAGATAACGAACAACGGGCGCAATCCCTCGAGCGTGGGCGGAGTCGTCGTCGGGTCGGCGGGCTTGCAGACGACGATCTTGCCTTCGACCGGGCGGTACACCCAGCCGTCGAGTGCGCCGTGGAACTGTTTCAGGTTGGAGTAAAGCGACTGTGTAGATGATCTGCCTGTTACATGTTACCGAAGTCAAAGGCCACCACGGCCCAATCCAACCAGGCAAAATGTCAGAGGTAGAACTCCGAACAGCAGTCATAGGAAAAGCCCCCCATGCCTATTTCGCCGCACGAACACCTGTGGAATCTCAACGCCGAGGTGCAAAAGTCCTGGCTGCGGCGCGTGGGCGCGTGGGATAAGACCTTTACCCGCAAGGCGCAGTTCGTGGCGGCGATCGAGAAGCAACTGCGCGACAATCTCGCTGGGTTTGTGAACTGTTTGTCGGACTCGGAGAAGCATCTGCTCGCCGAATCCGCCCACCAGGGACGCCTGATCGGTCCTCGCGAGTTCGAAGCCAAATTTGGCGGCCCATGTCCGATGCCGAAGGCCTATTACGGCTACCGCGAGGAAGTCTCGCTGCTGGTCGCGGTGATCTGCCTGCCGCGCTACGCCTACGAAGGTGAACCGGAGTTGGCGGGCGAACTGATCGGGCCGCTGCAGCGGTTGCTGCCCAAGCCGGCGGCGCCGCAACCGCGCACGCTGCCGGAGCTGCCGAAGTTCTGGCCGTCGGAGCAACAGCAGGTCGGCGGCGAAAAGATTCGACCGGTCCATGTCCACGAGGGCGAGCGCATCGCTCCGACCGAACTGGGTCGCGTGCTGCGGTTGATTCAGGGCGGCAAGCTCAAAGTCGCTGCCTCCAACCACCGGCCAACGGACGCAGCGACGCGATTGATAGGCGAGGCACTTTTGGTGCCGGACTTCGCGCTGGAGCCGCCGAAGAAGGACATCGACAAGTGGACCCAGCCTGGTGGTCCTGTCCGCGCCCATGCGTGGGGTGTGCTGGTGCAGCAATGCGGCTGGGCCAGGCCGCACGGCGGCGCGCTGAAGCTGACCCCGGACGGTCAGGCGATGTTACGCGGGTTCTCACCGGAGGCATTTCGGGCCGGCGTCATGGCGTTTCTCGGCGACGGGGAGTTCGACGAGTTGCACCGCGTCAACCACATTCGCGGTCAGTCGGGAAAGGCACGGCGATGGTTTCGCGATCCCGGTCTGCGCAAGGCCGCCCTCCAGGAGGCCATGGGGGCGCTGCCGGTCGGCAGCTGGCTGACCTTCGAGGAAGCGCGGCGGATCATCGCAGCGTCCGGCGAGGAGTGGGACGTGCTGAAAGAAGCCGCTGGCGTGCTATACTTCTCGGAACTGCGGTATGGGGTGATCAACGACATGGGCGGCCTCAATTCCCAGTTCCTGCGGGCGCTGTTTCTCGAATCATTCGCTGTGCTCGGCCTGCTGGATGTCGGCTACGTGTATCCGCACAGCCTCTGGCCAGACCTCGGCGATTCGTGGGGCATCGACGACAAGAGCTTCTGCGGACGCTACGACGGGCTGCTTTACGTGCGGGTCAATCCGCTCGGCGCCTATGCGCTCGGCTATGCCGACCGCTACGAGGGTCGCGTCGATCCGGGGCCGAAATTGTTCCAACTCCTGCCGAATCTGGAGATCCATCTTGCGACCGATGTGCTCAATCCGGCGGATCGCGCCGGCCTCGAGCTGATGGCCGCGCCGCAAAACGAAAGGGTCTGGGTTCTCGACGCCGAGCGCATTTTCTCGCACGTCGAGACCGGCGGCGCCCTGGCCGAGTTGCAGCAGTTTTTGGAGGCCAACGCCGCCGGCGGCCTGCCGGACAGCGTGCGTGATTTCATGGGATCGCTCGATCGCCGCATCGGGGCCTACCGCCGAGCGCGTGAGGCGGTGCTGCTCGAATGGGAAGACGAGGGCCTCGCGCGTCACATCGCAGACGACGCCGCCGCCGGCGCGTTTTGTTACCACGCCGGTGGCAATCGGCTGGTCGTGCCGAAGGACCACCTTGCCGCATTCCGGCGCGCGCTGAAGAAGCTCGGGTTTGTCGCGCCGGCGGGAATGGGCTAACCGCCGTCTCGCCGATCAAGGTAAGAATCCTCGGGGCAAGCCCCGACGTCTCGCGTTCTTCCGCCGTCTCGCGTTCTTCAAAGCGTGGTCTGGTACGCCCGGGCGCGGAACAGAAAGTCCACGATGCTGCCCTCGTGCGGCTGGAACCAGTTGAGCTGCACCGTCGGCATCGCCCCGATGTTCAGGCGGTCGATGTGCCGCGCGTCGAGCAGCGCCCGGCTGAACTTCGGATCCTTCGTGATCGCCGAGCAGACGAGCGTCTGGCCGATCTTCGCGAGCATCTGGTCCTGCGGGCACTCGACCACCGTCGCAAAGGGAAACATGTATTCTTTTTTCGCCATCGCGACATCCGGCGAAACACAATGAACGATCGTGGGCCGCACATAATCGCAGCGCTCCATCTTCACCAGCCGGTCACCGCCGCGATATTTCGCCGTGACGTCCTCGACCCCGGATTCCTTGAGCGCCGCCTCGATGTCCTTGTCGATACCTTCCGCCTGGCCCGGCACGGTGAAGGCGGCCAGCGCGGCCTTTTCATCCGTGGGCGGGAGCGGCTTGATCGGGCCGAGTTTCTTCGCGAGGGCGTCGGCAATTTCCTGCGTGTGGCGCGAGGCCCAGACCCCCGAGCAGTTGATACAGCCACGACCGCTGTTGATCGCGATGCTCGTCGCCATCAGGTCGATGTACTTCTCCCAGTTGTCGACTTCGTCGTCGCCGAGCAGAATCTTGCTGAACCCGGGGCCGTGCACTTGGACGGCGGGGTTGCCGTGGTAGCGCTCGACCGTGGCGGTGGAACCGAAGATGAGTGTTTTCGGGCAATGCGCGAGGACGGCCGCGCCGACCTCGGCCGCACCCGGGTAGATGGAAATGGCCTGCTTGGGAATTCCCGCCTGGAAAAACGCCTGCGTCATCCGCCAGGGCGTCCACGGCTCCTGCGGACCGGGCTTCAGGACGAGGCCGATTTGCAGCGGAATGATCGGCAGCCAGAGGCCATGCACGCCGGGGGAATTGGAAGGCAGCACCATGCCCAGCACGGGTGTCAGAGCCTGGTAGCTGCGCATGACACCGTTCTCCATGCCGTAACCGCGCGAGAGGATTTCGAAGTCGAGGCCACGGGTCAGCGAGCTGAGGATGGCTTCGAGATTCTGGAGGACGTAGGCGAGCTTCCCCATGTTGAAGCGGGACATGTGCTCGGGGAGGCCGGTGGTGGCCGACTGGCATTTGACGAACTCCTCGGGCGTCTGGGTGCCATCGCCTGCCGGGAGCGTCGCGTTCATGAACAAGTCGCCGGCCTTGCGGCACATCGCGAGCAGTTCCTTGCAGGGAATTTCCCGCAAAACTTCGCGCGCCCGCTCCGCATGGCGCATGTCGCGCGCGATGATGCCGGCATTGGCCTGGCTCACCTCGGCCATCTGTTCGCCGGTGGCGTGGTGGTAGACCTTGTCGACTTCCAAGCTCTTGTAAGGCTCGCCCCAGCGGAGGATCGGGAAATGAATCATGGTTTTTGCGACTTTCAGTACGAATCAATCGGCACTGCGACGATTCGATTTTAAAATTGATCTCGTTACTTTGGTTTTGGGTTCTGAGTTTTGGGTTTTGGGTTGGTCGAACTCAGAACTCATAACCCAAAACTCAAAACCACCTGTCAGTACACCCCGACCGTCGTAGTCGCGGCGAAGACCCGGTAGGGCCGGACACCACTGACGCCGTCCCAGGGAAACTCGGCGCAGGGCGGCTCGAGTTCCGCCTCATCGCGCTCGAGAAAGCGGGGCACAAAAAACTCCTTCGTCAGCGTCGTGATCATGACGCGCCCAGTCTGGCCGTGCTGGGTGATCGGCTTTTCGTTGTCATCCACGTCCACGAGTTGGATCACCGCGCGCGGCTGGGGGGCATGGTAAATGATCTTGAACTGGTTCGCGGCCTGCAGCGTCCGGGCGCGGGCGAGGCCCATGAGCGTGTTGCCGTAACAGGCGGCGAGGTAGACCTTGGGGCCGAGCAGCTCCTCGACGGCAAAACGGGCCCACTGGGCCGTCATCTCGGTGCCGCCGCAGAAGATTCCGGTGATCCCGGCTTTCTCGATGCTGGAGCCGTCGGCCTCCAGCCGGGCGGCGAGCGCGTCCAGCAGCTTTGGCGTGACGAACATGCACTTGATGTCGTGCCCCGCGGAAAGGATGGTCAGCGCCTGATCGATCACGTGCTGGGTGTAGAGCTTCAGCTCGGCCATCGCCCCACGCTTGATCAACTTGACGACCCAGCGCGGATCGAGGTCCACGCAAAAGCAGATGCCGCCGCGGTGCTGGCACAGGTGTTCCACCGCGAGCCGGAGGCGCCGCGGACCGGAGGGGCCCAGCATCAGCCAATTGGCGCCCTTGGGAAACTGGGCTTCCGGGAGCGTCTCCGAGAGCATCTCGTAGTCGATGCGGAAGTCGTCGACCACCACGCGGCTCTTCGGTATTCCCGTGGTGCCACCCGTCTCGAAAACGTAGGTGGGTTTGCTCGCGTAAGCTTTCGGGACCCAGCGGCGGACGGGGCCGCCGCGCAGCCACTCGTCCTCGAAGTGACCGAAGCGATGAAGATCGGCGAAGGAGTTCACCTCCTTGCGCGGATCCCATCCGGCCTTCTTCGCCCACTCCAGCCAGAAAGGCGTGGCGGTCTCGGGGGAGAAATGCCATTGAATGATCTCGCGGACGTGAGCGTCCAGTTTCTGGGCGGCGCTTTTGACGGCGTCGGGAGAGACGGAAGATGTCTGGCTCATGCGGGCGTTTGTTCGAGGCTAGGGTCCACTGGGTTGGTTGCGTCCGGTCCCCACCGAAATTTGTCCGGCATCAGCGTGGCATCCGGCCAGCTTCGTGGGTGGATCGGCGTTGTCACGAAGCGAAGAACCAAACCACCACCCGGCTCGCCGTCAACGGGCGAGTGCGAACTTTTGGCGCCCGGCGCGCATCTCAGTTTCTGGGAGATTGGTCCTCTTGGTAGGGCCGGCGCTTGCCGCCGCGCCGTCGCGCGGTGCGTGGGCGGAAACCTCGCGTTCACGATCGCGGTTGCGGCCCAGCGGGCGGAGATCTGGAGTAGTCGTTCGCGTGGCCCGCGACGGCATGCCGACAAGCGGCAGCCCTACCACTTGCAAAAAACTGAGATTCGCCCCGGCGCCCGCGCAACTTTCCGCTCACGGCTCCGTCCAGCTTTCGGCGGGAAGCAGTCGCGATGGGGAAACCGCCGTTCGCCGGCAGTACTTGTGGCGAAAGAACCGAAGCGAATTGACGCGATACTCAGAGCAGCGAACGTCTGACGTTGTGACTTTGCCTACGCCGGAACGATGCCGTCGAACTGATCTTCCCTCTAATGATTGAATCGTTCGTCTCCAAACCGGGACCAAAGACGAGTTTCGGCGCCGGTTTGGAG
>JBKJRG010000864.1:0-4574 GCA_046594805.1 Opitutaceae bacterium
CTACCACGCGCTGCCGCCGGCGACGCCCACGCTGAACGCGCCCGCGCAGCAGGCCGCCTGAACCGGAGGCCAACGACGATGAAAACCCTTTTCCCCCGAGGTTCTGTCTTTGGGCCACTGCGCTCTAGCGCCGGCATGGCTGTAACTCAACCAATGCGATAACAAGTAAGCAGGGCCCAACACAGAGCGGACTCCTCACTGCACCGCGCGGCCGATTGACGGCCGCGATCCGAGTGCGTATGGAAGCCTGACCGGGAATCTTCTCTGCCCCCAAACCCAAAACCTGCTGCAGAAAAAAGGTGAACCTTTTAAACATTTACTCTCGACACGCCTTCTCATGGAAGGCGCTAGAGCCAACGACCCTGCTTGTCACGATCCGTGCTGCTGCACGGCTCGCGCCAAGCAGAGTCGTGGCTCATCTGTAACGTTCGGCAAAAGGCCATGATTATCGCACTCTGCTACGCCGTCGGCATTTTGGCCGGCGTTTCGACATTGTGGATATTCCATAAAGCCACGCCCGCCGGACAGAGCTTGGGCTGCGGAGCATTTCTCACTGCGTTTGCGGTATTCTTCGTCACCGCGATCCTGGCCGGCACGGCATTCGATTCAATGATAGCGCCGGCCAAATTCGAGGCCGCACCGGCAGACGCATCCGCTCTGCACCAGCTGAAAGCCGAGGCTCAAGCACGACTAGCCGTCCTGCGTAAATCGAAAGACGAAGGGCGTCTACTCGATCGAGTGGCGCTTAGCGTAAGCCAAGAAGGCGAGAACTTGAAAATGCATCTGCAGAATCGAAGTTCTTACCCCCTGACCGTCACAAAAGTTGAAGTCGTAAATTCGACAGCTTGGGAGAAATACTTGAATGAGCGCTATAATGGCATTCTCGTCAAAGATATGCCCCGACAGATGCGTCCTGAATGGCTCAAGCAGACGGGCTATTGGACGACATACAATAGGATACGAGGAGAGACGCATCGGCAGTTTGTGATAGCCACTTCAGTTTTGCCTATGGCGGAAATTGCCCATTCAGAGCCCTTGCCGCCCGGCTTCCGAAATGCAGTCGGACTGAAGAGTCGGGTATTTGAGGTGCAAGACGCCTCGGGCAAGCAGTGGTGCAGCATGGCAGAATTGGATGAGCTTGAGTTCATGGCGCGCATGTGAAGAGGCCCCACTCTGAGAGTTCTGTGTCGCAGCAGCCGACACAGGACTCCAGTTGAATAAGCCCGTTCCGAGTGACGAGGCCAGCAGAACACCTCAGGCTTCACCCTCACTCTGGGATTCGAAATAAAGTGGCCTCGGTCAAGCCGCTCCACGCTCAGCGCTTCACCCGGATGTCGTAGCACGAAAAAGTGTCGTGATAACGCAGGTATAACCGTCCGTCGTGGATAACCGGATGTGCCCAGGCATCGCGGTCGCGCGCGGTCGCCAGCCGGAACCGGCCTTTTTCCTCGAACCGCGTGGCGGTGGGCTCCAGCAGCAGCATCCAGCCGTCTTCACAAAGGGCATGCAGGCGCCGGTCCGCGAAGAGCGCCGCGCCTTTTATCAGCTCGGGCGCTTCGTAGAGCACCTGGCCGGTGGCCGCGTCCAGCGCGGCCCAGCCGCCGCGCCGCGGGTAGTAGCTGCCGTAGAGCCGGCCGTCGACGTGCACGACACCGCCATGCGCCGTGTCGAGGCCGGTGGTCCAGCCCGCTTCGACCTCGATCTTGTCCCCGGGGCTGGCCGGCGGTTTCAACCGCAGGAGCGTGCCGGGCGGACCGAAAGGCGCGGCCAGGAAGATCCCGTTGCCCACAAGGACGGGTGACATGGCCAGGACGGAGTAGGACGTCGGCCAGGGGTGGGCCCATTGCAGCCGGCCGGTGTCGGCATCGGCACAGAACAGATGCTGGGACGAACAGCCGATGAGCAGACGCCGGCCGGCGAAACGCACCAGGATCGGTGCGGCATAACCCGCGGTGTCGGATTCCTTCTTGCCCGTGGCGAAGAGCGGTTCGCTGCGCCACAGGAGTTCGCCGTTTCGCTTGTCGAGGGCGACGAGCAGGGCGTCACGCCCGCCCGCCGTCGCGTACACCGCGCGCTCGTCGACGATCAGGCACTCGCTGAGACCCCAGGTAATATTCTCGCCGCGCCAGCGCTCAAGGAGGTTGACGGACCACACTTCCTTTCCGCTCGATGCCTCGAAACAGGCGACGCGGCCATGGGCGTTTTCATGGTAGGCCCGACCGTCACTGTATGTGACCGACGCGCGTGCACCCTGGTATTGGTTGAGCCACGCGGCCCCATTCGGTGTGCTCCAGAGCAGTTTGCCCTGCAGATCGAAGGCCAGCACGCGCGTCTCTTCCCCGAAATCGCCCGTGAGGAAGAGCCGGCCATCCGCGATTATCGGCGCCGAGAATCCCCGGCCGGCGCCCTTGGCGGACCAGAGCTGCCTGGGTCCGCCCTCCGGCCAGGACGGCAGCAGGTTTTTTTCGTCGCTGATCCCATCGCGGCGCGGGCCGCGGAATTGCGGCCAGCCGGGTTCGGGAGAAGCGATTAATGATGCCGTTTCCAGGGGCGGTGCGACCGCGGCGCGGAGGCGCGGCATCGCGTCAGGAGAAAGCGCCAGGGCCAAAAGACTCGCAGGCAGCAGGCGGGGAAGGTTCAGGCGGGTCATGCGCGGGCGTCGTCAAGCGACGCCCCTACACTCACCGGTTGGCAATCCAAAATCAAACGGCGGAGCGTTCGAGCATCCGCGTGAGATAGAGCTGTTCCGGCCCGACCTGCGCCAAGTGCAACTATCCCGACAACGGTCGAGAATCATCCGAAAGGACATTGGGTGACAAATAGCCGGGGTCTCTTTTTCCGGCTTTTCCCGGACGTTGGGAGACGCCATTGTGCCGGACTCGGCTCTGCCTGTTCGCGACCGCCCGCTGTCCCACCCGCCTGCCCACACCAACGCTTACTTCCGGAAAAAACCTGCCTCCTGTCCGAAACGAGTTCCGTCGCTCGTTGAGTCCGTGCACCCGCTCTCTTCAGAAACGTATTTCTCCCTCCGAAAAACATGTCCACTCCAGCGCCTGCAAAACCGTCCTTCACCCGGCACCTCCCGACAATCGCCCGCATCCTGATGGGCCTGATGTTTTTCGTTTTCGGGCTCAATGGATTCCTGAACTTCATTCCGCCGCCAAAGGAAGGAATGCCGGAGGGAGCCATGGCCTTTGCTGGCGCGATGATGAAAACCGGGTACCTGATGCAGCTCATCAAGGGAACGGAAGTGATCGTGGGGCTGCTGCTGCTGCTGAACCGCTTTGTGCCGCTGGCGCTGGCACTCATCGCGCCGGTGGTGGTGAACATCGTGGCGTTTCACGCCTTCCTCGCGCCCTCCGGCCTGTGCATGGCGATCGTGATCCTTTTCCTGGAGCTTTACCTCGCCTGGGCCTACCGGGCCGCCTATCGCCCGATGCTCGCGGCGCGGGTGACGCCATCCTGATTTCCTCCCGGCCCCTTTGCTGCTCCGACCGCACTCGTGCTCCGTCGGCCCGGAAATAGAGACCCGCCCGGCGTCGCACGCGCTGACGGACGAATACCACGAGAACACATTTATGCCCAAATACGTCGATGGTTATGTCCTGCCCGTCCCGAAGAAGAAACTCGCGGCCTACCGTGCCATGGCTACGAAGTGCGCGCGGGTCTGGCGGGATCACGGTGCCCTTGCCGCCTGCGAATGCGCCGGCGAGGACCTCAACACGAAAATGGGAGTCCCGTTCGCGCGCCGGGTGAAACCGAAGCCGGGCGAAACGATTGTGTTTTCATGGATTGTGTTCAAGTCGCGTGCCCACCGCGATCGCGTCAACGCCGCGGTGATGAAGGACCCGCGGCTCACGTCGATGATGGATCCGAAGAAGATGCCCTTCGACTGCCACCGGATGACGTACGGTGGATTCACGGTGATCGTGGACGTCTGAACCCGCGGAGCACCCGATGCCGGAAGCGGACACTCGCGTGATGATGAAAAAACTCGATGGGCTCCGCACCGAGCTGGTGGAGCTCTCCTTCGTCCTGGAAGGTCGCGGCCAGCTCGATGCCGCGGACGTCGCGATTACACCTCCGCGCGGGTGGGGGAGCTCTGTGACGAGCTCGCGGGGTCGGCAGGGTCGTCCAGCGAGCAGCAGGGGTTGAGCGCGTAGAGTGGGGCCGGGGCGCCCTCGCCCCGGTGTATTCCCGAAACGCGGCGAGGGCGCCGAATCCCCAATTCTGCCCACGCGCTATTTCACCGCGATCGCGTAGAGCTTGTTCTGCCCTGTCAGGTAGAGCACGCCGTTCGCGGCCACCGGGGTCCCGTGCGCCATGTCGTGGAGGGTGCCGTTCTTCGTGATGAGTTTTTTCTCCCGGCCGGCTTCGAAAATGTGCACGACGCCTTCGCCGATTTGGAGGAACACCTTGCCATCGGCCACGAGCGGCGAGCCCCAGATGTTGGACAGGTTGTCGTGCATCCAGAGCCGTTTCCCCGCCGCGGGATATTTAAGCTGCGTGGAGGCCGCGACGGGGAAACGGCTCTGGATGCACGACAACCTGTCCAACATCTGGGGCTCGCCGCT
>JBKJRG010000151.1:0-4955 GCA_046594805.1 Opitutaceae bacterium
CGAAGGTCGGACGACGTTTGTCATCTTTTAGATGACAACGACTCGTTCCTGCCTAGAAAGTGGAATGCCGGTTGTCATCCATTGGATGACAAACCAGGCCGGGTGAAGGATCGGAAAGTCACGAAGCGACGAGCGCCAGCACGGACAACTTCGTGCTATTTTTTCTTCTTCTTCGGCGCACTCGCACCCGCCGCTTCGGAGCCGGCCACGCGCCCCGGCTCGCGCGCGCCCTTGCCCGTGCGGTTCGTCAGCGAATCGCCGAGGTCGTCGCGACATTTCTCGGCGAAGGCGAGCAGGCGCTTTACTTCCTCCGGGTGCCTGGCGGCGAGGTCGGTGGTTTCGCCGACATCCGCGCGCAGATCATAGAGGGCCGGTGCGTCGAGGGTGCGGTCCTCGTATTTGGCCGGCTTGCCGTCGCGGCCACCGGAACCGCCGCCCAACGTGCGATAGCGATGGGGCAGCACCAGTTTCCACCGGCCGTCGCCGCTCACGACGGCCTGGAGTTCGTTTTGCGCATACCACATGCCGTAACCTTCGTGGGGATTCTTTGCGCCGCGCTGGCCCGCGATCAGCGGCCAGACGTCCCGGCCATCGATCGGCAACGCCGGCAGCTTTGCACCCACGCGACCCGCGAGGGTGGGGAGCAAGTCGATCGTCATCAGGAAATTCTCGTTCACGGCCCCCGCGGGAATGCGGCCCGGCCAGCGCATCAGGCAGGGCACCCGCGTCCCGCCTTCCCAGGCTGTGCCCTTGCCTTCGCGCAGCGGACCCGCGCTGCCCGCGTGATTGCCGTAGCTCAGCCACGGCCCGTTGTCGGTGGTGTAGATGACGATCGTGTCGCGCTCGAGACCATGCTTCGCGAGCGTCTTCAGCACTTCGCCCACCGACCAATCGATCTCCATGATCACGTCGCCGTAGAGACCCTGCTGCGACTTGCCCTTGAACTTGTCGCTGACGTAGAGCGGGACATGCGGCATCGAGTGCGCGAGGTAGAAAAAGAACGGGCGCTCCTTGTTGCGCTCGATGAATGAAACGGCGCGCTCGGTGTACCACGTGGTCAGGTTGGGCTGCTTGTCCGGCGTGATATCGGCGTCCACGATGCGGCCGTTTTCCCAGAGCGGCAGCTTCGGGTAGGTGCCGGCCTTCGCCTCCGGGTGGTGAGGCCACATATCGTTAGAGTAGGGGAGCCCGAACGATTCATCGAACCCGTGGCGGTTCGGCACGAAGGGCTCGCGGTGACCGAGATGCCACTTGCCCGCCATGCCGGTGGCGTAGCCGCGGGACTTGAGCACCTCGGCGATCGTGGTCTCCTCGGCGCTGATGCCGTGCGTCGCCTGGGGCCCGAGCGCCCCGTGAATGCCGACCCGGTTCGGATAGCAGCCGGTGAGCAAGGCGGTGCGCGAGGCGGAGCACACCGCCTGGGCGACATGGAACGCCGTGAACTTGGTGCCGTCGCGGGCGAGCGAATCGATGTTGGGCGTCGTGTAACCTTTCGCCCCATACACCCCCAGATCGCCGTACCCCTGGTCGTCCGTGAAGATGATCACGACATTGGGCAGACGTTCCGCGGCCGGCAGGGAGACGGCGAGGGCAAGGGACGCGAGGAAAAGGGCGGATGGGAGTCTCACTTTATGCGGGAGTTTTTTTTGGGGGGGGGACAGGATTAACCGGATGGCAGAAAAGGAAGGACAGGATTCAATCCTGTAAATCCTGTCTCTGCTGTCCGGTTAATCCTGTCTAAAGCAAAATTGATGAAGCTCGGAGGGCGTCTTCACGCGCTGATCCCTTTGCGTTTGAGGGCGGGCTGGAGCAGGCGCCGCAGGTTTTCGCGCAGGATGAGTTTCTTGGCCGCGATGGAAATGTTCGCGCCGAGCACCCGGCCGATTTGTGACGCGAAGCTGCGGCCGGAAACATCGCTGCCGTAAAGCACGCGTCGCGCTCCGAGCTCACGGACCGCCATTTCCACCTCGCCCTGCACCGGGTCGCCGCCGCCGAGATCGGCATACACATCGGGCCGCGTGCGGATCGCGCGAATGCCGAGCGCCCAGTCGCCTCCGCCGGTATGTCCGCAGACCAGCGGCACGCCCGGGTGTCGCGCCGACAATTCGGCGAGTTCCATCGGCGTGGATTCGTGCGGCAGGTTGCCCGCGCCGCGGTTCTTGATCCAGGTATGCTGCAGGATGAGGGCGTTCAACTCCGCCGCGCGCCGCACGATCGGATCGAGTGCCGGGTCGTTGCAGTGCATCCCGACCCAGAGCTTGATTCCGATCATGGGCCCGTCGGCCACGCAACGCTCGAGCTCGTCCAGGCTCTCGCGCGGGTGGACCGGGTTGAGGTAGACCAAGCCAAACGCGCGCGAGCTCCATTCCTTCAGGATGGCGAGGACGTCGTCGTTGCTCCGGCGGAATTGTTCTGGCGTCGGATCGTGGTGCCAGGGAGGGCTCATGCAGATGCAAAGCCGCTCGACGCCGACGCGGTCGGCGATTCTGACCAAGGCTTCCATCCGCGCGGCGGGAGTCGCGCCCGGCGTGCCGACGTGGCTGTGAATATCCCAGATCCCGAGGTGGCGCAGTTCGTCGCCACCCCAGGCGGAAGCGGCGGGCCCGGCGGCGAGCGGGGCATTCGCGGATGCGGCGCGCAAGGCGGCGGGTGTAATGGCCACCGCGGCACTGGTGGCGATAAACGTGCGGCGATTCATCGGTGGCAGCTCGTAGCCGCGAGCGTGAGCGAGTGGACCGCCGACCATTCGCTCACGCTCGTGGCTACCTTGCGCCGAGAGGATACGGACTCTGATTGGCATCGGAGGATGAGCGCTCAACCCAGCGCCGCGCGCGCGTGACCGTGCCTGATGTCGGCCAGTTGTGCGCTGGTCAGGAGGGATTCCTGTAGTTTCAGCAGCGCCGATTCGAAATAGAAATACGGACTGTGCGATCCAAACGCGATCCGGATGGCCGGCACGTTCTTCAACGCGTGCTCGAGGCCGGCGACGCCTTCCAGGGTTGCCAGCTCGAACAGGACGCCGGCGTTCGTCAGCCGCTGCAACAAAGGTGCGCCGGTGCCGAGCACCCGCGAGCCACTGTTCAGCAGCATGACCCGCGCGCCTTGCACCCGGGAGATGGTTTCGACGAGCGGCGCGGCTTGGACCGGCGCCGCGGTCAGCATGGGATTTTGCGAGCGATCGTCTTCGAGCATCAGCGCGATCTGGACGAGGAGCCGGCGCTGGGTCGCGAGCTCGAGCAGGCGCGCGAAGCGGGCGTCGTCGAGGCCGTAGCGATGGTAATTGGGGAAGAGTCGCACGCCGGGCATCCGATGCAGCTCGTGGCAGCGGCGCAGATCGTCCTCCCAATCGGGGAGCGTGGGGTTAACCGTGCCGAAAGGCCGCAAGATGCCGCCTCCTTCCTGGGCGCAGGCCTGCGCGAGCCGTTCGTTGGCGCCGGCCATGTCGCTGTGCAACACGCCCTCGAAGGAGCCAGTCCACGCCGACACCACGCCATGGTGCCGGAGTTTTTGCACCAGCAACGCGGGCGACGCCGCGGACGAACGTCGGATCGCCCAGGAGTGGAGCGTCACGTTCGTGTCGATCAGGTCACCCGGGACAACCGGCGCCGTCGGGAATTCTGCCGCGGGCAAACTTGTGCCGGTCGCGGCAACTGCGGCGGCGGTGAGAAACGTGCGGCGTTTCATGCGGCGCCGGAGTAACGAGCTGGTTACAAGCGAAGGCAATCCCGATTTCCCCGTGGCGCGGGCCGGCGGTAGGGTCTTTCGTTTTGGCCGCGTAAATGTAGGCCAGCTCGCTTGCGAGCGCGGTTTGGCGCGCGCAAGCGCGCTGACCTACGGGAAAGGCGTTTGAACAGCCAAAACGAAAGACCATGGGGCCTGCGGTAGGGCGGGTCTGTGACCCGCCCTGGCTCGCAGGAAATCCGGGATCCCCGATGGGCCGATCGGACGGGGGCCATGCCAAAACGTCCAACCGTCAAGTCCGCGGAACGCAGGATCCGCGGGGACCCCCGGTCATTTAGTTGCCGGTTTCAGCCTGACGCCCTCGGCTGTGCCACAATGGGGAGTTTTGAACCGCAGATTTCGCAGAGCGCGCAGATGGCCAAGCCGATTCGAGCTCGGACCCTCAGATTGGGGTATCTTCATCTGCGTTCATCTGCGCCATCTGAGGTTGATTCGGGTTTGTTCACTGATGCCACCCCCCGCGCAAGACGCGCGGGCGAGCAGCGCGCCAGTCCGTGAAACCCCCAATCTTGGGGCATAGGCCGGCAACGACCAGGAAAGCACCTACGGCTTCCAAAATCTCGTGCTGTCCTCGGTAATCGACTGAGCGCGACTGGTCTCGGTGTCTGCCAATCGCCGCTCACGCGATCTCGCCGCCACGGGACAAACGAGGGCTTTGCTAATCTATCAAGCGGCCGCGTCAACGCGCTCATGAAAGACATGACCGGCGAGACCTGCGGCGAAAAATTTGTCGGTATCCAAGTTACGAGCACCGACGGATTCAACGGGACTTCGACCGCGCCACCCTCGCCTACAGCCGCAAACTCCGCTGGAGCGACGGCCGCACGACCCAGCGGGGATTCCTCGAGCGCCCACAATTGCTCATCGAAAACGGCAAGCCCACGCACCTCTTCTGCGCGACCGCCGAGGGCACCGGCCTCGACCTCAAGGATTGCCACCCGCACCTGGAACCTGGTGATCCCGCTCGCTCATTTCTGACGCCCCAAGTTCCGCGTTGAAGTGCGCACCGGCTTCTCGCTTCCTCGTTCAGCGTGCCCCCGCTCAACCCCAACTCCGCTACTGCGCCCAGCCCTGACCTGAAAGATGGGGCGGCGGCGTTGGGCGATGCGTGGTTTGCCGAGGAGGTGCGGCCACACGAGGCCGCGTTGCGCGGGCACCTGCGACAGGCCTTTCTCGCCGTGCGCGACGTGGACGACATCTTACAGGAATCCTAT
>JBKJRG010000348.1:0-12333 GCA_046594805.1 Opitutaceae bacterium
TGCGGGTGGCGCCGCCGTTGCGCGCGGGGCACGACACCGTGGTGGTGCTCGAGTTGCGCAACCGGAAAAAATTCCTGCCCACCTATGGACTGTGGTTCGAATTTGTCGCGCGCACCATCGCGCCCGCGGCGGCGCAGCGGGCCGAGTCGACCATCACCGGCCGCGACATCAATGTTCGCGAGCTGCTGGCCAAGGCGGACCGGGATCAGACCCGGGCGCGACTGCCGTTGCGCGGCCGGTTGGATCCACACGACAACAGTCGCATGGAGTGGGTCCTCAAGCCGGAGCAACGGGGCCGGCTGCGGGTGGGGCTGGCCAGCGTGGGCTCGCTCTTTCCCTTCGGTTTTTTGCGGAAGGACATCGGCACCGATTTGGAGACGGAGACGATCGTCTGGCCGACGCCCATCGAATATCGCCGGCAGGCGCTCGGCTCCGCCCGGCGCACGACCAGTGGCGACCGGGTGCGGCGGGCGGGCAGCGGCGGGGACTTGCTCGCATTGCGCCGCTATTCGGCAGGCGACTCGCACCGGCTGATCCACTGGAAGGCCAGCGCGCGACTGGGTCAGCTCCTCGTCCGGCAGTTCGCCGCCGAGAGCGCCGAGGGCTATGCGTTGTGGTTGCGCACCGACGGCGGGACTTGGCGGCGGCCCGAGCAGTTCGAAACGCTGATCAGTTTCGTCGCGACGCTGGCGGAAGACCTGTTTCGCGGGGGGCAGTTGCTCGGCGTGGCCATCGACGGCGAGCCAACGATGCCAACCCGCCGGGTGCATGACCTGGAGTTGTTCCTGGACAAACTTGCCGTGCTGCAGCCGGTGGAGGAGTTGCGGGCTGCCTCGGACGTCAGCGCCGAGCCCGCCACCCAGGGCGGATCGCATCCCGTGGCGGCCAAACAAAACGTCCTGACCTTCGCGCCCGACGGCGCGCGCGGCGTGGCGGCATACCTCGACGGACAGGTCGCCGCCTCGGCATGAAAACGATCGCGTCTTCCTTCGTGACGCCAACCGGCCAAAATGGGGCCGCGGCGCCCTCGCCGCGGTTGGGCGTCGGAACGCGGCGAGGGCGCCGCATCCCCATTGAATACCCAGGCAAGGACGCGTGCCGCTACGCACTACGGCCACCAGCATGAGCCCTCCGCTCAAACGGCCGCAACTCAGCCCGGACGAGCTGCACCAGCTCCGCTGGCTGCTGGGCGGAGTGCTGACGCTGCTCGGGGTGTGGACGGTGTTCTACATGGACGTCGAGGCGTGGACGCTGATGGCGATCACGACCCTCACCGCCGGCGCCACGCTGGTGTGGCCGACGTTGCCGGGGCGGGTCCCGCGCATCGTCCACACCCTGGCCTTCCCCGCCATCGTGTTGTTCTTCGCCGCCGACATGTGGCTCAAGACGGAGGTTCTGCCAGCCATGGTGCGGCTGGATATCCTCCTCCTGCTGTATCGGAGCATCAGTTACCGGCAGCGGCGCGACGATCTGCAGATTATCGTGCTGGGCTTGTTCCTCATCGTCGTCGCCGGCGTGCTCACGGTGTCGCTGACCTTCGCGGTTCAAATCCTCCTCTACACCGCCTGCGCCCTGGGCTTCCTGCTGATTATCACGCTGACGGAAACTACGAGTGGGAAAACCCCGGCTCCGAAGTTCCAGGTCCCGGATGCGCCGCCGGCCTGGGCGGTGCATGCGGATTGGCCGGCGTTATTTCGCCGGCTGCGCGAGGTGGCGGATTGGCGGATCATCGGGCTGGCGGTCGTGCTCTTCATCGGCGTCGTCGGCGTGTCAGCGCTGCTCTTCCTCGCGATACCGCGGTTTCAGCTGCAGAACAGCATGTTTCTCGACCGCTTCATCACCAAGAAATCGCGCAGTGGTTTCAGCGAGAGCATCCGGTTTGGCGACGTGACGGAAATCCAGCAGGATGCCGGCATCGCGCTGTCCGTCGACGTCTCGGATCAAACGCAGATCCCGGCCACGCCGTACTGGCGGATGCTGGTGCTCGATCAGTATGACAACGGCCGGTTCAAGTTCTCGGTGCAGTTGAAGCAGCAGCTGCAGTCCGAGCGCACCAATTGGCTGCTGCACGGTGAACCGCGCCGCGGCACGGCGGCACAGTGGACCTTTTTCCTGGAATCGGGCGTGAGCCGATATCTCCCGCTGCTCGGGCGCTTCGAGGACCTGCAATTCACCGAGGCGCAGAATTACCGGTATTCGCCGGACCTGTTGCTCATCGCGTTGCGCGAGGAGCCGGTCTCCATGACGGCCTACCGAGTCATCGGTTTCACGCTGTCGCCCTCGCTGCCCGACCCGGCCTTTGCCGCGCGTTTGAAGGCGGCCCGGCCGACGCTGCAGAACAACATAGCCGAGCAGCGGCGTAATCTCCTCGCGACGCCCGATCAGGCCACGCTTGATCGCATTTTGTTGGAGATCGGGATCGGGGAGGGCCAGCCGACGGCGGAGTTCACCCAGCGGGTGAACGCCTGGCTGCAGGCCAGACACCAATACAGCACATCGCCGCGCATTCCCGACGGGGAGCGCGACGTGCTGGTGCGCTGGCTCGATTCCACCGAGGCGGGGCACTGCGAGTTATTCGCGGGCTCCTTTGTTTTGCTGGCGCGGCGCGCGGGATTCCCGGCGCGGATGGTGACGGGTTTCAAGGGCGGCTCGTGGAACGGATTCTCGAACAACTTCACGATTCGCAACGCCGACGCCCATGCGTGGGCCGAGATTTTCGATGCCGCGACGGGCGCCTGGCTGCGCGCCGATCCGCTGGGCGTGTCGGCCGGCACGCAGGCGGAGCAGGAGGCGCGGGGCTTGGCGGCGATCGCTGCGCGCACGGATCGCAGCTGGTCGGCGCGGGTCGATAGCCTGCGGGTGTTCTGGTACCGCCGCATTGTTAGTTTCGACCAGCGCTCCCAACTCGAGACGCTGAAGGCGATGAAGAACGCCACTGAGAACTCGGGCCGGCGGTTGCGGCAGGCGATGGAGGAGATGATGGCCTCGGCCAAGGCCTGGCTCACCTCGCCGTGGGACCTGCATCGTTTCGGCCAGCTCGCCGCGACGATCGGCAGCGTGGCCGCACTGGTTTGGTTGTGGCGCTCTTTTGGCCGCGGGTGGTGGCGGGGCCTGCGCCGTCGCGGCCGGCGCGACGATCCGGTGCGACGGGAGGCGGGCCTCTGGCTCTCGCGCCTCCGCGGCGCACCTCAGAATCAAACCCTCGATGCAACGGTGATCCCAAATCTGCAACGCCTGCGCTTTGGCGCCCGCCCGAGCTGGCCGGAACCGGAGGGCGTTTTCCGCCGGGCGCGGCGCGTTTTGCGCGAGGCGCGCAAGCCGCTTGTTTGACGTAGGGGCGCTGCTTGTCGGCGCCCGCGGGGGTCGTCAAGCGACGCCCCTACAAAGCGGCTTGGGGTCCGCCTAGTCGGCGATCGGAGATCGCGCAGGCCTCGAGAAAGGAATTTCCGGCCGCGCGCGCGTCACTCCGTCCGAACCCTGATTGGTTTTCCCGCGGGCTGGTTTTTCTTGTCGAGCCAGGCCTTGAAAATCGCATGGGCCACTGGGCTGGCAATGCGTCCGCCGCCGGTTTCCTCGCCGGGAGTGTCGCCCTCAATGGCAATGGCGACGGCGATTTCCGGTTTGTCCACGGGCGCGAAGCCGATGAACCAGGCGAAATTAATCGTGCCCTTGGGCGTGCGCTTTTGTGCGGTGCCGGTCTTGCCGCCGATGCGAATCGGTAGCGGGTCGAGGCCCTTGTTGTCCGTGAGCAGATGCGCGGTGCCGCCGGACTGGGTGACCAGTTCCATGCCGAGGAGGAGAGTCGAGCGTTGCTCAGCGGTCAGCCCGATGGACTCGTGCTGCTGGCGCGGCCGGTTCGGCTGGTGGAGAATGGTCGGCTGCGTCCAGACCTGGTCGCGGGCGACCGAGGCGGCGAAGCAGGCCATCTGGAGCGGCGTCACCGTGACGTAGCCCTGGCCGATCGACATGTTGGCCGTGTCGCCGCCCGTCCACGGTGCATCCTCGGTTTTTCGTTTCCAATCCCGCGTGGGGATGAGCATGGCGCGGGTTTCGTAGGGCAATTCGATCCCGGTCGGCACATCGAGGTGAAAACGCCGCGCCTCGGCGGCGATGGCATCCGGGCCCACCTCGAGGCCGTAGCGATAGAAGTAGACGTTGCAGCTTTTCTCGATGGCACGCGGCAGCGCAATGTCGCCGTGGGCGCGAAGGTCATGGCAGGGAAACTTGTGCTTCCCCACCATGAAGAACCCCGGGCAACTGTTCGTGCTCGCCGGGGTTATCGCCCCGGAGCGGAGGCCGGCGATCGCGACGAGGATCTTGAAGGACGAGCCGGGCATGTACGTGCCCTGGGTGACCCGGTTGAGCCAGGCGCCGCGGGCCTCAATCTCGGCGTAGGCCTTGGCGGAGAAACGCGGCGCAGAGTTCACCAGGTTGTAATCCGGCTTGCTGGCCAGGACCAGCACCTCGCCGGTGGCGATGTCGAGCGCCACGGCGGTGCCGGCCAGCTCAGTCTCGGCGAGTTTCGCCTCGGCCGCGACCTGCAGGTCGATGTCGAGCGAGAGCGCGAGATTCTTCCCCTGCTTCGGCGGCACCGTCTTGATCGGCGGGTTGACGCGATTGCCCGAGGGATCGACGCGAAAAATCGAGCCGCCGGCCTCGCCCTGCAGGAGCGAATCGAATTGTTTTTCGATGCCGACCCGGCCGAGGGTGCCCTTCATTTTGAAGGTCTTGAGATCCTCACCGGGAAGATCCTCGACCTCGATGTCATCGTTCGCGCCCACATAGCCGAGGGTATGCGCCGCTGCCGAGAAGTAGGGATAGTCCCGCGTGCTCGAGGTGTAGACTTGGGCGGGGGAGTTGACCGGCAATCGTTCCAGCAGCCGCGCATAATCAGCCGGCGCCAGATCATTGAGCAAAGTGTAGGGGAGGAGGAGCTCGCGCCGAAAGTGCGCCTTGAGGTCCGGGACGTTGACCTTCTCCTCCCGGCCCAGGATCGAATTTACCTGGTCGAGGTAGCGCTGCACCACCGACACGCGCGCGATCTGCACGAGCTGTTCCGACGTCGGCAGGTCCGGGCGGTCCTTGTCGTCCTGTTCCCGGTAGTTTTTCCGGATGCGAATCTGCTCGCGCCGGATTTCCGGCCGCAGGGCATCGAGCAGGAGCCGGACGGAAAAGCGGGGGCGGTTTCCGACGAGAAGCTTGTGGTTGCGATCGTAGATGTTGCCGCGCGGGCCGGGGACGACGATGCGTCGCTGGTTTTGCTGGCGCTCGGCGTCCTGGTACTCCCCCGTCTTGGTGAGCTGCTGGTAAGCCAGCCCGATCACCAGCGTCAGCAGCATGGCGGCCAGCACGAAGTAGAAGAAAATAATCCGCGGATCGTAGTTCTTGTGGGATTCGAGCAGGCTGCCGGAGCGGTCGGCGAGGTTGATATTGGAGGAGGCCATGCGCGCGAAAAGCGATCAGGCGAATGCTTTGTCGTCCACCCGCGCCAACACCAGCGCGCGGGATTGCAGGGCAAGGTACCACGGGGTGATCAGGGCCAGGAAAACCTGGGAGCAGAGCAAATCGATCAGCAGTCGCGGCCAGACTGCGGCCGGGGCGGGGGAGCGATGGATCTGCGTGAACGAAAACGCCAGGAAGAGCCCGAGGTTGACCATCAACGCGAGGACGATGCGGCTGACGTTGTCCTCGCGCGGCACCCGGTCCCGCAGCCGGTACACCACGGCGTGCGCCAGGCCAAACAACAGCGCGTGCGTGCCAAAGATCACCGGCGTGCTCGCATCGCAGATGAACCCGCCGAGCAGGACGGCGATCCGGCCGCTGCGGCGCGGCTGCAACAGGCCGGCGTGAATGACGAACAGCGCGCCCACGAAAAGGTACACCCGCATGCCGGTCAGCGCATGGTTCGCCTGTCCCACCATCGCCCAGAGCAGGACGAGGGAGGCGACATGGATCAGGGTGCGGCGCATGGCTAGGGCTGAGAGAGTGGAGTTGAGCATGGGGAGACGCGAGCGCCGGCAGCTGAATTTTCCCTCAACTCGCAGGGCTCGGTTCGGCGGCTGGCCGTTACGGCGGGCTCAAGGGCACCAGCACGGTCACTTCGGTGAGCGAGCCCAGCCGCTCGTCGAGTTTGACTTCGCCGGTCTTGAAGAGCCCGTCCGTGCTCAGATCGGCTCGCGTGATCGTGCCCAGGGTGAGGCCCGGCGGAAAAACGCCGCCGAGCCCGGAGGTGACAAGGCGATGGGTGGCAGTCGGAGTGGCGATGATGTCCAGCGGGACGAACTCCACCACGCCGGTGGGCGGGGCGAACGTCGGGTTCACTCCGCCCTGGAAGCTCATCGGACGATCGTCGCCCTCCACCACGCCGGCGAGCCGCACATTGGGGCTGCTAATCAACTCGACCACGGCGGTGTTGGCATGGACTTCCCTCACCAGCCCAACGACCCCGCCGGTGAAGACAACGGGCGCGTCCATGGGAATCCCGTGATTCCGCCCTTTGCGGATGACGATCCGCTGCCACCAGCCGGAGAAATCGCGCCGCGCGACGCGCGCGTGTTCGTAGCGGTATTCCTTGAAGGAGGGGAGGCGGAGCAGGCTCTCGAGCCGGGCGATCTCGGCCTGCAGCTCGGAGTTTTGCTGCACGGAAAGCTCGTACGAGGCATTGAGCCGCGCCACGTCGCGCCCGGCCTTGATCAGATCGTCGTTGGAATGCAGGCGGAGCCCCCAGTACTCCTGCAGGACCCGCGCGTAATCGACCGCGACGGTCACGGGCGCCGTCAGCTCGAAGAAGCTCGCGCGCATGAACGCCTTCACCCCGACCGGAATCACGAGCCACGCGCCGATGACCAGCCCCAGGGTGAGAAACGGCCTGGCTTGATCGAAGCGTTGGAAGGACACGGGAAGGCGCTAATCGCGGGAAAGGAGGAACGGGGAAAAGGGCGGATGGGGCAGGAAACAAGTGGCCGGTGGCAAGTGCAGAGAGCCAAATGTCCGATGACAAGTGGCGATGATCGCAATGCCGCCGTTTGCTCAACATCATTCTCTCGCCCCTTACCCCTTGCCCTCGCCCCGCTGACGCGCGCAGCGCGTCAGGCGTTCTGCATCAGCCACGACAGATCGTTGAGCACGGCGCCGGTGCCGTTGGCGACGGCGGACAGCGGATCGTCGCTCACCGTCACGGGCAGCCCGGTCTTTTCGCTCAGCAGCTTGTCCACGCCGCGGATGAGCGCGCCGCCGCCGGCCATGACGAAGCCGCGGTCGACCAGGTCGGCCGAGAGCTCGGGCGGGCAGCGCTCGAGGGTGACGCGGACGGCATCGACGATCGCGGCGATGGTGTCGGCCAGCGCCTCGCGGATCTCCTGCGAGGTGATGTGAATGGTCTTGGGCAGGCCGGCCACGGAATCGCGGCCCTTGACCTCCATCGTGAGCTCCTCGTCGAGCGGGTAGGCGGAGCCGACGCGCATCTTGATCTCTTCCGCGGTGCGCTCACCGATGAGGAGATTGTACGCCCGCTTCATGTAATTGATGATGGCGAGATCGAGCTCATCGCCCGCCACGCGGATCGATTTGGAAAACACGATGCCGTTGAGCGAAATGATCGCGATCTCCGTCGTGCCGCCGCCGATGTCGACAATCATGTTCGCCGCCGGCTCGTCGATCGGCAGGCCGACCCCGATCGCGGCCGCCATCGGCTCGGGAATCGTGATCACGTCGCGCGCACCGGCGTGCATGGCGGATTCCTTCACCGCGCGCTTTTCCACCTCGGTGATGCCGGAGGGTATTGCGATGACGACGCGCGGGGGCGCGCGAAAGGAATTGTTGGATACCTTGCGAATGAAATAACGCAGCATGGCCTCGGTCACATCGAAGTCGGCGATGACCCCGTCCTTCATCGGCCGGATGGCGGTGATGTTGCCCGGCGTGCGGCCCAGCATCCGTTTCGCTTCATCGCCGACCGCCCGGACTTTCCTCGTGCTGGTATCGAGCGCCACGACCGACGGCTCCCGGAGGACGATGCCCTTGTCCTTCACATAGACCAAGGTGTTGGCCGTGCCCAGATCGATGCCGATGTCGTTCGAGAAGTAGCCGAAGATATTCACCATGATGCGTGATCGAGAGAATAGCGGCGGTTCCGCCGTCGGAAACGAATCGGCGGACGGTCAGAGTGTCAACGAGCGAAATACGAGTGGGACGACGGTGGGCGACGACGACGCACGATCGGCGATGCGGCGGCGGCGTTCAGATGGGCCGCGGCCAGGGTCGAAGCGGCCTTCGAGGTGTTCGGTGTGGCATCCGGGGCTGGGCGATCGGATTTCGGGAGGGCGGGGGGAAGCGCCCGGCGAAGGCGGGGGAGAAGCCGGTGTTCGTTTTTCTTCGTCAGCTCGTGCTCCCAGAGGCGAAGCACTCGCCAGCCCTTCGCGCGGAGGGTTCGGGTCACGAGCCGATCGCGAATTTGATTGCCGGAAAGTTTTTTCCGCCAGAACGCGGCGTTGCTCCCCGGTTTGGTGGCGTGCCAGGGACAGCCGTGCCAGAAGCAGCCGTCGACGAAGACCGCGAGATTCTGAGGGCCTTGTAGATCCAGCGATAAGGGTGCGCACCCGCACCTCATCCTGGCCTGTTGCAGGTTTCGGCCTGATTCCGTACGGCCGCCGTGCTTGACGCGGTGGGCCGGCCGCTTCGACTTCGAACCGCGTCCAGTCGTCGCCGGGTTGAGACGTGGTATTCATACCCGTTTGAATCATTCCTGGGAAGGGTCTCCGTTTATTACCTCGCTCTACTTGTTGGCAGCGAGCCAGTGAATCTTAATCTCCTTTTCCAGCGGCTTGAAATCACGGTCGCCGGTGACGAGGTCGGCTTTGCGAAGTTTCGCGAGGGCGGCGACAAACGCGTCGGCCAGGCCAAGTCCGGCCTCGTGCTTGAGCGCCGCGGCCAGCTCGGCCTGCTCTTGATCGGCGGGGGCAACTTCCAGCGGCATGGTGTGCTGGAACCGTCGGGCGTGCTCCAATCCGGTGGCGCCGTGCTTGCGCCCAATCACCGAGAGCACTTCCGCCCAATTGACCGCGCCGATGAGAATGGCGCGGTCGGCTTCGGCTGCCTTGGCGAGGAGGTTCTCCACCATATCGGCGCCGGGTTGTTCCAGCAGCAGGGCCAGCACCGCGGAGGAATCAAAGACCGTAGTGCGCATCCCGGGCCTTGTCCCGTTTCCGTTCCGAGGCGCGGTCGGCGTAGAGCTCGGCCAGCGCGGATGACTCGCCCGGTTTGGTTTTTAACACCCCGCGAAAGGAGCGGATGAATTCCCGGGTGACCGGCTGAATGAGAATGCGGCCGTTCTCCTCGTGAAAGTTCAGGCGGGTGCCCTCCTTGATGCCGAACTTGCGGCGAATCCGGGCCGGCACCACGACCTGGCCTTTTGATGTGACGTAGGAACTTTCCATCAGGGATGGGTGGTTGAGGGCCGAAACCAGACCATAAGAAATAAGTAAGGCAAACCAAAAAAGTAAGACAGATCTTAAACTTATGACTTCCGGCTCGCGTGCTGGTCTGAGCCAGGCACCGAGCGGGGCAGCGATTTCCGCGCATCGGCGTACAGACGGGCCCCAGCAGCCTTCCAAGCCGCGGAAGGGCTGACATTGCGTGCCGTTCTTGCCGCGGTCGCGCGGTTCGAGGCGCATCCGCGAGCGTGGCCACGACTGCGAAGCGACGTGAGAAAATGCCTCGTCGTGGGTTTTCCCTGCAAACGCCTCTACACGATGGAGCCGGACCGCCTCCATGTCGGAAAACGAAAACCCGACTACTGGATGGGGCCGGACCAGATAATCCCGGAGGCAGCAGGCAAGAGGGGCCGTGGGGTGGCCGGCGGTCGGTTCCGCCAGCGACGTCATGGCCGGTCCAACGGTGAGATTGAAAATTTGAAATCGGGCCATTGGCAGACCCGATGAGGCCGGTCCGGAAATTTCCAATCTCAAATTTTCAATTTTCAATTTTCAATGGCTTGGGGAAAGTTTCATTCGCGGGAGGCGGGTGGCCGGGGCTTGACCCGTTAAACGCTTCCACCCGTTGTGCTTTTCGCGCGTCGCCATGCACGGAATCCATTTCATCCAGGACTTGGCCATCATCCTCGTGGTGGCAGGCATCGTTGGCTGGATCTGCCAGCGCATCGGGCTTTCGGTGATCGTGGGCTTCCTGGTGGCGGGAATGCTGGTCGGGCCTTATACGCCGCCCGTGACGCTCGTGTCCGACATCGGCCGGATCGAGACGCTGGCGCAGGTCGGCCTCGTTTTCCTGATGTTCTCGATCGGGCTGAAGCTGAGCGTGCGCAAGCTGCGGCGGCTCGGGCTGGGGTTGATGGCGGCCACCTTCGCGGGCGCCATCCTGATGTATTACCTGTCGCGCGTGTTTGGCGTGGCGCTGGGCTGGACGAGCACGGAGGGGCTTTTCCTGGCGGGCATGCTGATGGTGTCCTCTTCCGCCATCATCGGCAAAATCCTCCATGAGACGGGCACGAACCACGAGCGCTCGGGCCAGCTCGCGATGGGCATCGCGGTGCTGGAGGACGTCGTGGCGGTGGTGATGCTGACGGTGCTCAACTCGATCGTGAACATCGAGAAAGGCGCGGGTACCGGCGTGGCGGAAACCATGCTTTATCTCGGCGCGTTCGTCGTGCTGGCGGGGGTGGGTGGGCTGCTGCTGGTACCATGGCTCTTGAAACGGATGAGCATCGCCGCGGATGAGGAACTGCAGACCCTGGGCATGGCGGGCCTTCTGTTCGGCCTGGCGGTGATCGCGCAGGCGGCGGGCTACTCGCCGGCGCTCGGGGCCTTTCTGCTCGGAACGATTGTGGCGGAAACGATGCACCGCCATCAGGTCGAGCGGACTTTTGAGGGCATGCGCGACGTTTTCAGCGCGGTGTTTTTTGTGGCGATCGGCATGCAGATCGACGTGCGGCAACTCTGGAGCGGCGCGGGATTAATCATCGGAGTGACGGTGTTCACCTTGCTGGCGCGGCCCGTGGCCGTCACGACCGGGCTGGTGCTGATCGGCACGCCGCTGAAGGACGCGCTGCGCACCGGACTGACCGCGACGCCCATCGGCGAATTCTCCTTCATCATCGCGCAGTTTGGGGTGGCGGCGAAGGTCGTGCCCGCCCGTTTTTATCCGCTCGCCGTCGGGGTTTCCCTTTTGATGACGCTCTGCGCCCCGGTGTTGACGCGCCGTTCGGAGAAGCTCGCCGAGGCCGTGGTGGGCCGGCAGCCGCGCTGGCTGGATGACTGGCTGCGGGCCTATCACGGCTGGCTCGATCGGTTGAAGCAGCGGCGGTCCCGCAACCTGCTCTGGCAGCTGAGCCGCAAACGTATTGCCCAACTCAGCGTCGGCGTGCTGCTCGTGACCGGACTCGTCGTGTTTTCGGAGCAGTTGTTTGTCATCACCGAACAGTGGCTCGGGGAAAACTGGCTGTTTCCCCATGGCCCGCAGGTGATCTTCTGGACCGCTCTGGTGTTGCTCACCCTGGCGCCGCTCGTCGCGATCTGGCGCAACGTTTCGGCGATGTCGCTGCTCTACGCGGAAGTGTCGACGCGCGGCCACGTGCATGCCCGGCGCCTGCGGCCCGTGATCGAGACGAGCCTGAAGGTGGGAGCGGGGGCCGCCATGTTCGTGTGGCTCGCGTCCATTGTTCCCGCCGAGGGCACAGCCCGCTGGCTGCTGGTCGTCAGCGCCCTGGTCGCCGCTGTCGCGTTAATCGTCCTGCGGCGGAAACTGATCTACTGGCACAGCGAAATGGAAGTGGAAATTCTCAGTGTGATGGAGACGGGCGATCAAAAGATGACCTCGACCACGGCGCCCTGGCTGCAGCCGCATGCCGATTGGAACCTGCACATGATCGACTGCACGCTCCCGGACCTGGCCGACTGCCAGGGCAAACAGATCGCGCAGCTCGACCTGCGCGCGCGGTTTGGGTGCTCGGTGGTCGGGATTGAGCGGCAGGGTTTCATGATTCCGCTGCCCACGCCGGATGCGGTGCTGTATCCGCGCGACAAGGTGCTGATCATGGGGACGACAGAACAAGTAAGCGCGGGTCGAAAATTCCTGGCAGCGGTGTCGGGCTCGCCGGCTTCCGACTCGGTCTTCGAAGAAGTGCGGATGGAGGCGCTGACGATCCCGATTTGGAGCCGCGCCGCGGGCCAGACGCTCGCGGCCCTTTCGCCGGCCCAGAATCACGGCGTCCAGATTGCGGGCGTGCATCGCGGCGGTCTGCGCATCCTCAATCCCACGGCGCAGGAAACGCTGCGCGGCAATGACGAGATCCTCGTGCTGGGGACGCCGGTGCAGATCGAC